>CAISKJ010001067.1 GCA_903885885.1 uncultured delta proteobacterium | reverse complement strand
TGAGCGGGGAGCCGATCTTCCTCGATGTCGACGACGTGTTCGAGATCCATGCGAGCCAGCTCGAAGTGCACGGCGGCTCGGCCGGGTTGCGCGATCGAGGACTGCTCCACTCCGCCGTCGCGCAGCCACAGTCGTCGTTCGGCGGCGAGCTGGTGCACGAGGGGCTCTTCGAGATGGCAGCCGCGTACCTGTTCCACATCGTCAAGAACCATCCGTTCGTCGACGGGAACAAACGCACGGGTCTGATCGCAGCGCTCGTCTTCCTCGACGTGAACGGCATCGGAATCGAGCGTCCTTCGGACGCCCTCTACGAGTTGACGATGGGCGTTGCCGAGGGACGCATCGAGAAGCGGGCGATCGCGATGGAGCTCGAACGGATCGCCAGGTCGAGCGTGACGAGTCGCTGACGGCCTGGGTCTGCCCGGGCGCGCGCTCTTCGTCGTTCTGGTCGCGATCGGGCGCGCATCGATCGCGCGGCACCACGCGTGGCTGCTCGCCGCGGCGCCTGCGCTCGCCACGCTCGTGCCGCGCGAGCCCCCCGATGAAGGACGGCGCTTGCTCAGGGGTGCCGCGCTGAGGACCCATCGCCTCGTGAGAGCGATGCTGCCCCGCGATGGATCTACGGCAACCTGTGTATGACGCCGCGGGGTTGGTGCGGGCTGCCCGCGCGCTCCTGGCCGACGGACCGCGGCAGCGCACGCCAGACGGAGGGGACCGCGCGGCGCTCGGGTGGCTCGCGGACCTCGCGGCCCACCGCAGCGATTCGCGCGAAGTCGTCAAGCAAGCCTGTGCGGCGATCGCCGAGACGCCCGTGGGGCTGGAGGCGGTCTGGGAACTGCTGGCGGAAGCGCCGGCGGCTGTGCTGCTCGCCGACGTGGCGGAGCAGCTTCTGTCCCAGCACGGTGCGAGCGCAGAGAGACTGGCGACGACCGAGAAACTGCGCGGCCTCGCCGCCCAGCGCTTCCGTCGGCCGCTGCCGCTGCCCTTGCCCGGCAAGTTGTTCATCCTGGCGCAGCCGCAGCAAGTGCATGAGTTGCTGGACTTTCTTCTTGGAAGGCTGGATGAACTGGCGCCTCGTCCGGGGCTCGACGGCTGGCAGACGCTGTGGGTGCTCCGCGACGTCGAGTTGACCCAGCCGTGGACGCACGAGGCCCTCGCCCAGGCGCTGCAGGCAGAGTTGTTGGGCGACGAAGGCGACCGCCGCGCCGCAGTGCTGGAGTACCTGGCGGTCTCCGGCGACTTGGCCACGCGAATTCCCCTGATCGAGGCCGTGTTGGAGCAGGGTGGCGCGTGGCTGGCGGAGCCGGTGGATGATCTGCCCAGCGGCCTTTCGCTGCGCGACCTGCTCGCACCCCTCGACCGGGGAAACAGCGTCGGCGAGGTGCTGGCCGGTCTGCTGGACTTGGCCCAGACGCAGCGGCCGCCCGCGGCGGGCTAACTCCACAAGGGCGGCGAGCATCGCGGCGCGCCAACGACGCGGCCGCGCACGCTGCGGCCCCGTGAACGGCGCCGTCAGCGCGAGGTCTGCTCGAGCTCGCCCCGGAGCCACACGACGAACGTCGTGCGACCCGCGCCACGCTCGACGCGGATCGTGCCCGCGTGCGCGT
The DNA here is from genome assembly GCA_903885885.1 of uncultured delta proteobacterium. GTDB lineage: Bacteria > Myxococcota_A > Polyangia > Polyangiales > CAISKJ01. Next base: position 4,809 of record CAISKJ010001067.1, on the reverse strand, counting down.
CGACGATCTGCCGGCAGAGGTGCAGCCCGAGGCCGGTGCCCTCGCCCGCCTTCTTCGTCGTGAAGAACGCGTCGAAGATCCGCGGCGCCACGTCGTCCGAGATCGCGGGGCCGTCATTGCCGATCGAGACCTCGACGCGGTCGCCGACCGACGCGACGCCGATCCAAATCGTGCCCTTGCCGCCCATCGCGTCGACCGCGTTGTGGAGGATGTTCGTCCACACCTGCGAGAGTTGCTCGGCGTGCCCGATCACCCGCGGAGAGCCCTGCATGTCGCGCACGACCGTGATGCCGTGCTTCAGCGCGTTCTGATAGACGGTGAGCACCGTCTCGAGGCCTGCCCGCACGTCGACGGGCTGGCGCGCCTCGCTCGCCGCGGGCTGGTGGACGATGGTCTTCAGCGCGAGGACGACCTTGCGCGCCTTCTCGGCCGCGAGCTCGATCGTGCGGGCCGCGTCGCGCAGGCTGCGCGCGCGGTAGAGCAGGCGCAGGGTCGCCTCGTCGACGCCGGCCTCGACGAGCGTGAGGAGCGAGGGCGATGTCGCGCCGAGGCCCGTCTCGACCATCATGTCGGCGAGGTCGTCGGCCTCGTCGAGGCCGCGCGCGCCGAGCACGTCCGAGAGCGCAACCGCTGCCTGCATCGACTCGATGCTGCCGACCGCGTGATCCACGCCCGGATCTGCGAGGGCCGAGAGCAGGCGCGCCCAGGCCTCGTCGTCGAGCGTCGCGCGCAGGCCGCCGATCGCGCCGATGACCGTGGGCAGCTGGCCCGCGAGCGGTGCGACGCTCGCGAGGATCGCGCCGAGGGGCGTGTTCACCTCGTGCGCGATGCCGGCCGCGAGCTGACCGACGCCGGCGAGCTTCTCGGTCTGGATGAGGGCCGCCTGCGCGATCTGCAGATCGCGGAGCGCGCGCTGCGCCTCGACACGCTGGCGGGTCTCCTCGGCCCGGGCGTGCTCGAGGCCCTCGGCGATCCGCGCGTTCCGGATCGCGGACGCGATCTGCGAGGTGAGCACCTCGAAGATCGCCGCATCCTCGGTCGTGAAGATCGCGGCCTGCGCCGACTCGGCGACGAGCACCGCGGAGAGCTCGTCGCCGACGACGAGCGGCACCGCGAGCTGGCTGTCGGAGTCCGGCAGGCCCACGAGGTCGCGCCGCGCCGTGCCGGGCGCGGGCTCCGAGCCGGGGGACGAGACCATCGCCGCGAGGTAGCGGCGGTTCGCGCGCATGTTGCCGATCCGGACCGTGCGCCGCCGCGCGGCCGCGACGCCCGCCGACCCCACGCCGAACGGGATGCGCACGCCGACGTTCCCCGCCGCCGCGCCGCGCGCCGCCACGACCTCGAGCTCGGCCACGACGTGCCGCTCGCCGTCGGACGCTCCTTCGGCCTCGACCGGAAGGAGCACGTAGGAGTGCGCGACCCCGAAGTTGCGCTCGAGCCCCTCGAGGAGCGCGTCGAGGAGGCGCTGTGTCTCGAGCGAGTGGAGGAGGATCTCGCCGAGATCCCGGATGATCTCGAGCGCGCGGTGGTCTCTGTCGAGCGGCAGCAGCCGCGCGACCGAGCTCACGCGCCAACCGTGAGGGCCGGGTCCCCGGGGTGCAGCAGCTCGACCTCGTCGACCGCGTAGACGTCGGCTGACAGCAGCCGGAAGACGTCCTGCATGCCGGCCATCGACGCGATCACTGCGAGGTGATCGGCCATCTCCTCGTAGAGCGGCCCCTCGAGGCGCGACTCGACATAGCGCGCGTTCACGCGCCACACCGCGTACGTCTCGGGGCAGGTCGTCAGGATCGACGCCGGCGGGTTCTCGCGGACGTTCTTCGTCGTCTTGTTGAAGAACTGGCAGGAGATCGCGAGGTGCTTCTCGTCGACGTACCAGACCTGCGAGATGTAGGTGACGTTCGGCTCGCCCTCGAGGTCGCACGTGCTCATGCAGGTGGGGATGATCCCCTGCATCGCGGGGCGCATCGCGGCCGGGATGTGATCGAAGCGGGTCGTCATCGGGCAGCCTCCTCGGCGCGGCTCACGAGCGCGCCCGCGCCGACGCGGGGCGTCTGGTCGAAGATCGCGTCGACGCCGAGGCGGAGCACGACGTCGGGGGGCACCGCGATCGTCGGCAGGTAGCGCACGGGGTCGATGCCCACGTGCTTGACGAGCTCGCCGAAGCCCGCGGTGTACGCGTCGACCGCGGCGACGTCCTCGGGCGTCGCGTCCTCGACACCGACCACGCGCCCCTTGAACTGGTAGGTGCGGTACGTGCTCACGACGACCCCGACGAGGGCGGCGCGCGGGTGCGCGCGCGCGCACTCGAGGAAGCGCGTCGAGGAGTCGCCGGCGACGACGACGCGGAGGACGTCGTTGCCCGGCTCGGCGCGAGCCGAGAGCACGCGGGTGACCTCGGGCACGCGGTCGGGAGACGCGGTGGTCGCGTACATCCCTGGGAGCCCCTCGAGGTGGGCCTCGAGCTCGGGCGTGATCAAGCGCGTCGTCATCGTGTCTCCGCCTCCCCGACCGAGCGCGCGGCGCCCGGCGTCTCGTTCCGTGCGAGCAAGGCCGTGACGAGCGAGAGGAGCTCCTCGCTCGACCACGGCTTGCGAAGGATCGCCGCGACCTGCGGCATCGCCTCGAGCGCCTTCGTCGACTCGGCCGTGATGTGCCCCGAGAGGACGACCGTCGGGAGCCCGCCCCACCGCGCCTCGATCGCGCGCACGAGCTCCTCCCCGCGCATCCCGGGCATGAGCCAGTCGGAGAGGATGAGGACCGCCTCGTCGGGTCGGGGCGCGAGGGCCTCGAGGCGCGCGAGCGCCTGCACCGGATCGTTCGCGACCTCGACGCGCGCCGAGACCTCGAGGCCGAGCCGCAGCTGCCGCCGCAAGGCCTGCAGGACCTCGGGGTTGTCGTCCACGCAGACGACGATGCGACGGGGCGGCGGGGCGCTCAAAAGCTCTTCTCGTGGAGCGTGGTGACGCCGTCCGCGCTGCCGCGCCCGCGGAGCAGATCGTGGCAGGCGTCGAGGTGCAGGTGCGCCGCGCGATCGCTCGGGTCGCGCGAGACGACGCGCGCGAACGCGCCGAGGGCCGTCGGCGCGTCGCCCTGCCGCATCGCCGCGAGGCCCGCATCGAAGTCGGCGCGCGTCTCTTGGCGCGGCGCGCGTCGGGCCTCGGGCAGCGCATCGAGGACCTCGTGGATCGTGATCGGCTCGCGCTTGCCCTTCGCGCGGACCCGATCGAGCTCGCGGAAGCTCGGCGGCACCTCGTGCGCGTCGGGCGTGAGCATCGCGCGCGTGTCGTCGCTGACGAGCACGCGGACGCCGTAGCGCGACGTGAGTCCCTCGATGCGCGCCGCGACGTTCACCGCGTCGCCGATGACCCCGCACTGGAGCTTTCGCTCGCCGCCGCACACGCCGACGAGCACGTCGCCGGTGTGGACGCCGATGCCGATCTCGAGCGCGGCCGCACCCTCGACGGCGCGCCGCGCGTTGAGCGCGTCGACTGCGCGCGCGAAGTCGATCGCGGCGCGGACCGCCGCGTCGGCGCCGGTCGGGAAGATCGCCATCGTGCCGTCGCCCGCGTAGTGATCGACGAAGCCGCCGTGCGCGCGGATCGCGGGCTCGGTCGCCTCGAAATAGCGGTTCATGAAGTCGAAGCTCTCCGCCGGCGACATCGACTCGATGAGCGTCGTGAACCCGCGCACGTCCGCGAAGAAGACCGAGAGGCGCATCGCGATCGCGTCGCCGCGCTCGACGTCCTCGAGGCGGTCGCGGCCGAGGATGCGGATGTACTCGTGGGGAACGAAGTCGAGGCTGCGGCGGTGCGCGCGCTCGAGCGCCTCGGCGCGGCGCGCGAGCTCGGCGTCGCGGACGAACGCCTCGAGCGCCTGCCGCACGGTCACGCGGAGATCCTCGGCGGACCAGGGCTTCGATAGGAACCGGAAGAGGCGGCCGTTGTTCACGGCGCGCCCGACCGCGTCCGCGCTCGCCTGGCCCGTCAGCATCACCTGGTACGTCGAGGGGTGCGCCGCCGCCGCGTGCGCGAGCAGCTCGTCCCCTTGCATGCCCGGCATCATCTGGTCCGAGACCAGCAAGGCGATCGCGCGCCCCTCGGCGCGGAGGCGCTCCATGAGCGCGACCGCGTCCGCGCCCGACGTCGCGACCTCGATGCGGTGCTCGGGCGCGAACTCACGGAGCTGGCGCCGCAGGCTCGCGAGCACGACCTGCTCGTCGTCGACGCAGACGATCGTCGCGCGCGGCGTGGGCTTCACGGTCGGCGCTCCCGCCACGTCGTGGGCGTCGTTCGGGCGTGGTTCAGCAGCGACATCCCACCTTCGATCGACGGTACCGCCGCGCGAACGTCGGCGTCAACGGACGCACGCGCGAGCACGCGCGGCTTCCCCACGGGGCGGGCGCTCGCGTAGCCTCGCTCGACGCGGAGGGCCGAGTGATGGCGAACCAGGACGACGATACCCGCTCCGCCAAGCGCCGCGCGCCGGCGGACGACCGTTGGGGCCACGATGCGTCGGGGCTGCCCACGCTCGAGCCCCCGCCGGCGCCAGCCCTCTCGGTCCCGCCCTCGGACCGCTACGAGAAGCAGGGCGTGCTCGGGCGCGGCGGCATGGGTGTGGTGCTGCGGGTCCACGACCGGCATCTGCGCCGCGACGTCGCGATGAAGAAGCTCGATGGTCTTGGCGACGGGTGGAGCCAGATCTTCGTCGAAGAAGCGCAGATCACCGCGCAGCTCGAGCACCCGAACATCGTGCCGGTTCACGAGCTCGGCCGCGAGGCCGGCGGCTCGCACTACTTCACGATGAAGA
>CAISKJ010001066.1 GCA_903885885.1 uncultured delta proteobacterium | reverse complement strand
TGGCGAGCCGTATCCGCTGCGCGCCACAGGCCCAGATTCGGATACCAGCCGCGACCACGGGACCCCGCCGGTGATCCACGACCCCGACGCCGAGCGCCCCACCACGCCCGACGTCACCGCGCGGCACATGAGCGTGGTGGCGCCCGCGCCGAAGTATGCCTCGGGGCCCCTTGTGATGGCCGTCGGTGTGGGCGTGGTGGTCGGGCTCGCGGGGGCGATCGCCCTGCTGCTCGCTACGCGCTGATCGGCGCGCGCTCTTCGCCGAGCACCACGTTGTCGATGAGCCGCGTGGCGCCGATGCGCACGGCCACGGCCAGCACGGCGCGCGCGTCGAGGTCGAGCGTGGCGGGGAGCGCGTCGAGGTCGCCGGGGGCGCGCAGGTCGGCGTAGTCGATGGAGTCGACGCGGGCGCTGAGGTGTTCGAGCACCATGGCGCGCAGCGCGTCGACCGATCGCTCGCCGCTCGCGTAGGCGAAGACCGCGAGGCTGAGCGCCTCGGGCACGACGCGCGCGCGGAGCCGATCGGCGGGCGAGAGGTATCGGTTGCGCGAGCTCATGGCGAGGCCGTCGGCCTCGCGCACGGTGCGGGCGCCCACCACCTCGACGGGGATGAAGAGGTCGCGCACCATGCGGTCGAGGAGGCGCCACTGCTGGTAGTCTTTGCGGCCGAAGACCGCCGCGCAGGGGCCCGCGAGGGAGAAGAGCCGCGCGACCACGGTGGCCACGCCCTCGAAGTGCCCCGGGCGAAAGGGGCCGCAGAAGGGCGCGGCCACGCCGTCGACGCGCACGCGGGTCTGGTCGCCCGCGGGGTACATCTCGCTCGCCGAGGGCGCGAACACCACGTCGACGCCGGCGCCCTCGCAGCGGGCCACGTCGGCGTCGAGCTCGCGGGGGTACTTCGCGAAGTCTTCGTTGGGCCCGAACTGCGTGGGGTTTACGAAGACGGAGACGGCCACGAGGCCGTCGGCGCCGACGCGGGCGCGGGCCTCGCGGGCGAGCGTGAGGTGACCGTCGTGGAGGGCGCCCATGGTGGGCACGAAGCCCACGCGGCGGCCCTCGCGGCGCGCGAGGTCACAGCGCGCCCGAAACTCCTCGGGCGCGTGGATGACGACGGGCGCGGTCACTGCGTGGGACCGTAGGCGGGCGTGGCGTCGGTGAGGCGCACGGTGGCCGCCGGCGCGACCGTCGGCCCGACGCCGAAGGAGTGCTCGGGGCCCGGGAACACGCCGCTGCGCACCTCGTCGACGTAGGCGCGCGTGGCCTCGACGCCGAGGCGAAAGAACTCTTCGAAGCGCTTGACGAACTTGGGGCGCATCGCGTCGTTGAGGCCGAGGAGGTCGTACGACACGAGGATCTGCCCGTCGCAGCCGACGCCCGCGCCGATGCCGATGGTGGGCACGTCGACGGCGTGCGTGATGCGCTCGGCGAGGGGCGCGGGCACGCCTTCGATCACCAGCGCGAAGGCGCCCGCGTCGGCGATGGCGATGGCGTCTTCGAGGATGGACTCGGCCGCGTCGCCGGTGCGCCCCTGCACCTTGAAGCCGCCCATGGCGTGGACGCGCTGCGGGAGCAGCCCCACGTGGCCGAGCACCGGGATGCCCATGCGCACGAGGGCCTGCACGACGTCGGCGATCTCTTTGCCGCCCTCGAGCTTCACCGATTCGAAGCCGCCCTCTTTCATCATGCGGCCGGCGTTGGTGAGCGCGCTCGCCATGCCCGCCTGGTAGCTCATGAAGGGCATGTCGCCGATGAGGTGCGCGCGCTGCGTGCCGCGGGCCACGGCGCGGCCGTGATAGATGATCTCGTCGACGGTCACCGGGAGCGTGCTGGTGCCCCCCTGAATGACCATGCCGAGCGAGTCGCCCACGAGCATCGCGTCGACCCCCGCCGCGTCGAGCATGCGGGCGAAGGTGGCGTCGTAGGCGGTGACCATTGCGATCTTCTCGCCCCTCCCCGCGGTCGCCTTGCGCGCGCGGAGCTCGGGCACGGTGATCTTGCCGGCCATGCGAAACCGAGTTTTTCTTTCCGAGGTCGCGGCCTGCAAAAGAGCGGGTCCACGCCTGCGGTCGCGAAGCTATCACGGCCGCGCGCGAGCGCTAGAGGGCGCAGAGGCGGGAGGCGACCTCAGCCGCGGGCGAGGCGGGCGGCGAGGGCGTGCGAGATCTCGATGCGCACGCCGTCGC
>CAISKJ010001065.1 GCA_903885885.1 uncultured delta proteobacterium | reverse complement strand
CGGCGCGGCCATCGCGCTGAGCCACGGCGACGGCCCCGAGGGGCGCACGCTGGTGCGCGTCGCGGCCGACACCGCCGCCGAGCCCGCGCTGCGCGAGGTGCTGGCGCGCGTGGCCGATCACACCGAGCAGGAGCCGCTCGTGACGGCCGCCCTCGCGCGCGACGGTGCGAAGCGCCGCGCGTCGTAGGGCGCGCCAGAAAGCGCGGGGCGGGGGCTTGTGAAGGCGGCGCGGCGTGCCGCACACTGGCGCCGCCGGGGATCGCTCGCGAGGAGGCTGTCGATGCAACACCGTGGTCTGTTGGCACTGGTCGCGACCTGGGGGCTCGTCGGCGCATGCGGGGGTGTCCCCGAAGCGCCGCTTCCGCCGCTGCCGCCGCGGCCCAACGGGCTCTCCGGCGCGCCCGTGGTGCGGGCGCCGATGCACCTCCCGCCCTACTTCGGCGGCACCGTGCTGGCGCTCTCCGACGGGGCGCGCGCGGTGCTCTCGGACCCCGACCGCGATCAGGTCGAGGTGATCGACTTCGGCGCGCGCACCCAGCGCGTAGCGGGGCTCACCGCGGGCGACGAGCCCGGCCGCGCCGTGGAAGACGCCAACCACCGCGTGCATGTGGTGCTGCGCCGCGGCGGCGCCGTGGCGACGATCGACCCGATGGAGGGCGTGCTCGTGCGGCGCACCGCGGTGTGCACCGCGCCGCGCGGCATCGCGTGGGACGCGAGCGCGCGCCTCCTCCACGTGGCGTGCGAGGGCGGCGAGCTGGTGTCGCTCACGCCCGACGGCGACGTGGCGCGCGTGCGCACGGTGGCGAGCGACCTGCGCGACGTGGTGGTGCTCCCGCAGGGCGTGCTCGTGTCGCGCTTTCGCTCGGCCGAGGCGGTGCTCGTGCGGCCCGACGGGTCGCTCACCGCCATCGCGCGCCCGGCGCCTACGGTGGGCGAGCGCGTGCCGCGCGCGACGATGGTGGCGTGGAGCATGGTCTCCGACGGCACGCGCGCGTGGATGGTGCACCAGGACGCGAGCCTCGCGGCGCTGGCCGTGCCCCCGGCCAACGAGCCCGCGCCGCCGGGCGGGAGCTACGGCGGGGGCGGGCTCGCGTCGTCGCGCGAGCCCGTCACGCCCTCGTCGAGCATGGTGTCGGAGCTCGTCGGCCTCGACTCGCCGCAGCCGCGGTGGGTCGAGCAGAGCGCCGTGCCCACGCGCGGCCCCGCGCTTGCCATGGCGGTCGATCCCGCGAGCGGTGCCCTCGCATTTGTGTCACCGGGCGCGGGCATCGCGAGCGACAGCGCGCTGACGGTGCCGGTCTTCAGCGGGGCGTGGACGAGCCGCGGCGGCAGGCTGCGCGCGGGCTACGCCGTCGCGTCGAGCTTCGACCGCGAGGGGCGCCTGTGGATCGAGGCGCGCTCGCCGCACCAGCTCCTGCGGTGCACGGGCGATGCGTGCGAGGCCGTCGGCGTGTCGGTGGGCGGGGGCCCGCTGAGCCTGGCCGCTGAGGGCGACGACCTGCGCGACACGGGGCGCGAGCTCTTTCACATGGTGACCGACTCGGGCCTCACGTGCGCGACGTGCCACCCCGACGGCGGCGACGACGGCCGCGCGTGGGACTTCCAGCGCATCGGCCTGCGGCGCACGCCGTCGCTGCGCGGGGGCATCCTCGCGACGGCGCCCTTTCACTGGGACGGCGACCTCACCAACGTGGGCACGCTCATGCGCGAGGTGTTCACCCGTCGCATGGGCGGTGGCGCGGTGAGCGATGCGCAGGTCGAGGCGCTCGGCGCGTGGGTCGACGGCATCCCGGTGGTGCCGGTCGTGCGGGCGGGCGACGCGGCGCAGCTCGCGCGCGGCGAGGCGATCTTTCGCTCGGCCACGGCGGCGTGCGCGACGTGCCACACGGGCCCTCGCATGACGAACAACCAGACCGTCGACGTGGGCACGCGCGGGGCGTTTCAGGTGCCGTCGCTCGAGGGCCTCGCGGGGCGCGCGCCGTACATGCACGACGGCTGCGCCACGAGCCTCCGCGTGCGCTTCACCAACGCGACCTGCGGCGGCGGCGATCGGCACGGGCGAACGTCGCACCTCACGGGCGCGCAGCTCGACGACCTGGTCGCCTGGCTCGAGACCCGGTGACCGTCGCGCTCGTGCGAGCGCCGCTCAAACTGTCAGGGAAGAATCAGAAGGCAGAAAGAGAAACGCCCGGCCGAAGCCGGGCGTCGAGGTCAGTGGCCGTGACCGCCGCCGTGGCCGCCGGGGGCCGGGGCGGGCGTCGGCGCGGGGGCGCCAGCGTCGGCGTGGCCGCCGTGGCCGCCGTGATCGCCGCCGGCGGGGGGCGCG
>CAISKJ010001064.1 GCA_903885885.1 uncultured delta proteobacterium | reverse complement strand
CGCCGCCGAGGGCAGCCGCGAGCGCGACGGCGCGCGGCGACCGAGAGGCGCGGCCGCGCGCGAGGTGAAGGAGCATTCCTGTAATGGTGACGGGTCTTCGCATGAGGGCCTCCGAGGTCGCGTACGATGGACCCTCACCGCAGCGTTGCCAAGTGTCGCCGTCAGGGCGGCGTGGGCGCAGGGCAGCCGAACGCGGCGACGAGGCGCGAGCCACCCGAAGCCATGCGAATGTCATCGCACGTGGGGCCGTGAAACACGATCTCGCGGTGCGTGTCGTCGCTCCAGTCCCACCCGTTCATGCGACGAACGTCCCGGTAGAGACTGTGGCCGTCGAGGCGCACGTCGACCAGGTTCGGGTCGACCGGCGCAGACTCGAGGCGCAGCGTGCAGTCGGACAGGGCCTGCGTCACGGCGCCGAGCTCGTTCAGCAGCTCGGTCGCGGAGGCGGCGTTGTAGAAGCGTGTGTTGCCGAGGCGCGGCCGCCCGCCCGCGTCGGCCATGCTGTTGAGCACATCGGCGAAGTCTTGCGTGCCGTTGAGGCCGATCACGTAGGTGCGCACGTTCATCGCGGCGAGCATCTGCACCTCGGCGATCGCGGGCCCGGCGTCGAGGCAGTTGATGCGCGCGAAGGTGTTCATCGACGCGCACAGCCCGGCTCCGCCTGTGCACCGGCAGGTGGTGTTGTCCGCGGTGATGTTGCAGTTGGGGCCGCCGTCGGTCGCGAGGATCACATAGCGGTCGCCCTGCAGGTCGGGGTGCGCCTGGTACCACTCGCGCACGAGTCGCAGCGAGAGCGCGGTGGGCGTCGGGCCCCCCGGGAGCGTGGTGCTGAAGCGATCGAGAATGAGCGGCACCTGCGCGGGGCGCGGCTCGAGGGCGAGAAAGCGCGGCACCGAGCACACATCTTCGGGCGCGTAGGGCCCCGCGTCACGCGGCGGAAGCACCGCGGGAAAGAACGTGAGGCCGATGGAGAGGTCGTCGCCGAGGCGCGGGAGCACCGCCTGGAGCGCGGCGCGCAGCGCCTCCCACTTGGGCATCCCGTCGGTGGTCGGATCGCCCATGCTGCCCGAGCGGTCGATCACCAGAATCACGTTGGCGTTGCGGCGCGTGAGGGGCACCGAAACGCCGCCGCAATCGGCGTCGGGCGGGCGCACCGGCCGCGCGTCGGGCGGCATGTACACGGCGATGTCGTCGGCGGGGTACGACTCGGCGTCGAGGCGGGCGCTCTGCGAGGGTGGCCTCGCCTTGTCGCTGCACGCCGCCAACGCCGCCACGAGCGCGAGGCCAGAGATCACATGACGGCTCACGGGCTCATCGTACAACGGCCCGCGTCACACCCCAATGAGGTCTGTCCTGATCGCGAAGAGCGGCCGCTGGTAGAAGAAGAACCAGCTGAAGGCGCAGTGCGCGACGAGGCACGGGATGAGCCTCCCCTGGCCCAGGTGCAGCGTGCCGAAGGCGGGCGCCGCCTCCTCATCGTCGCGCGCGGACGCGGGCGCTGCGCGCACGATGTAGAGCCCGCCGAACACGAGTCCGGCGAAGAGGGCGAGGAGCCCGACGGTCGCGTTGCCCGTGCCCGCGTGGGCGAGGCCGAAGAGGGCTGCCGCCGCGAGCCAGCCGCGCACCTTGCCGAGGCGCTCAGCGAGCATGCGCTGCACGCCTACGCGCCAGGCGGTCTCTTCCGCCGCGGCCACGAGGAGCACAAGGGCGCCGCGCTGCCACCCGCGCACGCCTGCGCTTCGGTAGAACGCCTCGCACGCGCGGTCGCGCACCCACTCGCCGAGCGCGCCGACGCCGTGCACATCGGGCCGCGGGATCCAGGCGCCGCGGGCGCTGCACAGTCGCTGGATGTTGTCGGGCTCGACGGGAGCGATCCAGTACTGAAAAATGGCGGCGACGGGCAGGTAGATCGCAGACGCTGCGACGATCGCGAGGGTGAAGTCGGCGCTGCGATACTGCAGGGCGCCGATGAGCATCCCGTCCTCGTGCAGGAGCCACAGGGCAAGCCCCGCGGCGACGAGGCAGGCGCCCCCGTGAATCGCCCACAGCGCCGGGCCTCCGACGCGGTACGAGACGGCGGGCACGACGAGGCAGAGGGCGAGCAGGATCCAACGTTGCGGGCTCATGGCGGGCGGACGCTACACCAGAATGAAGCCCCCGACCGCGACCCTTCGTCGCCGCGCCTCGCGCGCATGGGTTCACTCTAGCAATTCTGGTACGCCTAAAGAAAATGCATTCATTTTCAGTATGTTGGAGCCCGTTTGCAGGTTCTTAGATAAGGTATTTTAATAGCATCTCGACCACACATTTGATGGCGTAGTTGTTGAGCATAACCTCACACCCTGGCGACGGTGTTCACCCGAATTGGCCTAGCACGGCGAGTGAGTAGAGCACGGCACGGTCGACGAGCCGACCTCCGGCGGTCAACGTCCACGCCTGGCGGCCGTTCGTCGCGCGCCTGGGATTGACGAGCGCGGTGATGAGGACGGGCGCGAAGGGAGCGAAGCACCGATCGCGCGGTGGCGCGGCGCGCTCGCGGTCCTCGACGGGCGTGACCGCTGCGGTTGACTCGGCAAGGCGTCGAGCGTGCGTTGGTGCGGCGACTGGCGCGCGTGATATTCGAAGCCGTGAGGAGTCGATCGCGATGACGTGCGGAATGAACCTGGAGCTCGACCTCGAAGCGCTTCGCCGCACCTATCGAACGCGAAGCGCCGAGGAGGGCGTGGCGGTCGAAGACGAGGTTCACCTCGGGGTCGCGCTGCTGCCAGTGCTCGACGACGCGTCGATGCGGGCCATCGTGCGCGAGATGTTGCGCGAGCGCGGCTGGCGCGACGCCGACGACGGCTCGATGCAGAAGTCCTTCGGCGACGCGGTGGCGGTGCTTGCGCCCGACGGCGCCTCGATCGCGCTGCGCGCCAGAGGCGAGGGCAAGGTGACAGCGTCGGCGAGCGCGGTGGTGCGCGACAGCGAAGACGGCGAAGCAAGGGCTGACCAAGAGGCCGATCGCGTGGCGCGTGAGAAGCTCGGCGAGCTCGCCGCGAAGGAGCGAGCGCGCCTCGCGTCGGCGAACCTCGACGAGCTCGTGCGCCAGGAGCCCGCCCTCCGCGAGGAGGTGCAGCAGAGCCTCAACCGCACGTACCGTCGCGCCCTCGAGGAGCGCGCGCGACAGATGGGCGAAGTCGAGTCGATCGACGAGCGCGGCTCCGACGGTGGCAGCTACGAGGTTACGGTTGTGGTGAAGGCATGAAAGAGACGCGCGACGATCGACGCAGGGTGACGATGCGCTACCGGCACGACGGCACGACGGGCCGCACGACGCTCGTGATCGATGTCGAGGTCCCCGAAGACGAGATGCCGCATGAGCATCGGCAGGAGCTACGCGAGATGGCCGAAGCGGTGCTCGGTCTGCCGCTCGGGTCGCTGCCGGATGACGTGCAGGTCAGCCTTCGGCGTGCGGGCACCGCTCACGCGCACCCCGAGGGGGGTGACCACGACCACGAGCACGAAGGAGAGGTTGGCGCAGGGCGAGCGGGGCAGAAGGCGGGAGCCTAGCGCTCACTCTTCCATCGTCGAGAGCACCTCGCGCAGTCGCACGAGCGCTTCGGCGTGAATCTGCGAGACGCGCGACTCGGTGACGCCGATCTCGACGCCGATCTCGCGCAGCGTGCGGCCATCGTCGTAGTGGAGCTTGAGCACCTCGCGCAGGCGCGGGGAGAGGGCGCTCATCGCGGTCTGGATGCGCGTGCGATCTTCCTTCGAGGAGGCGATGCTCTCGGGGGCGTCGTTGGCGGGCTCGGCGAGGGCGTCGTCGTCCTCGTTGAAGGGGGTCGCCTCGCTGCGCGACGCGGTGGCGTGCAGGCGATCGGCGTGGTGACGGTACTGCGTGAGCGAGAGGCCCATCTCGGCGGCGATCTCGCGCTCCTCCGGCTGGTAGCCCTCGCGGTTGGCGATCGCCTGCCGCGCAGCCGAGGCGCGCTTGGCGAACGCGCGCTGGTCTCGCGTGAGCGGGTCGTGGGCGCGCAGCTCATCGAGGATCGCACCGCGGATGCGGTGGTCGACGTAGGCGTCGAAGCTCTCCATGCGGCTGTCGTCGAATTTGAGAAACGCATCGAGGAGACCACAACAGCCGGCGCTCACGAGATCGCCCACGTTGACGTGGCGCGGCAGCTTGCGCGCGATGCGCGCCGCGTGGCGCTGCACCCGAGGCAGGTACTTCTCTGCCATCTCGTTGGTGAGCGCCGCCGTGCGGGCGCCACGAGAACCAGACTTACGTGAACTCGTGGGGGTGCGGGGGGTCATCGATTTCTCTCCGATGCGCTCGTTAGCAGCAGATGTGCCAGACGTTCGAGAATGCGGAATTGCTCCAATGCAACACAGTCGAATGCAAGTGGAAGGGGTCGAAACGGGTCGAAAAGTACCCCGTGGAGGGACCATTAGGAAAAAGCAGCCAATTTAAGGTGAGTCAAATTGAACCCGTGACTCCAGGTTTTGGGGCACCCACTCGAATGTTCAGGTCAAAAATCTGTCGCCGGTTGCATGCGGCGCTGAAATTGACGGTCCCTTCGGCGCCCGGATTGACAATCATGGAGGCGCAGCGACGGTCGGTTCCGCGGGGTCGGTGGTGGTGGTCGCGCTGGGCGGTGTCGGCGGGGCAGAGGTGGATGCGCTCGGCCGCGGGGTCGCGAGGGTCTCGCGCGGCGGCTGTGGCATCTCCGGCGGGCCCGACGGGATGAGGCTCACGCGGGGCGGCGCGAGGGTGTCACCGAACCATCGGAAGAACTCGACGAGGCACCGCTTTCGATCGGGCGGGATGTAGTCGAAATTCGAGCCCCGGTCGGTGACCTCCCAGAAGTCGCGCGACGAGATCGAGAGCATCTCGTCGCGAATGCTGGCGAGGCGCGCAGGCTTCTCGTTGCGCATGTCGACGAAGACCTCGCGCGCCGCCTCTTCGTCGCCGTGCAAGAGGTAGTAGGTGGCGAGGCGCACCTGGGCCTTGCGCACGCCGCGGAGCGAGGCCTCGCGTGAGGCGCCTTCGCCCTCTTTGTCGACCTGGAGAAAGATGCGAAGGAGCTCGTGGCGCTCGTTGGCGCGGAGGTCGAACGCGAGCTCGTTGAGGGCGCTCAGGTCGTAGGCCGCGGTCTCGAGCACGAAGCCCAGGTCCATGTGAAACGCGAGCTGGCCGTAGTACTTGAAATACCGACCCATCTCGACCGCGTAGCGCCCCTCACCGCGGCGCAGGGCGGCCTCCGCGAGGAGGCGGTACTGGTTGAAGACGTTGTAGGCCGTGCGCACGTCGCGGGCGTTGACCGTCGAGCGAAGGTACGTGTTGAAGAACTTCACGCAGAGCTCGACGACCCGGCGGTCGTGCAGCTCCATCGCGCGCTCCGCGAGCTCGCGCGTGTGGATCGACACCACGTAACAGATCTCGCGGTTTGACCAGATCG
>CAISKJ010001063.1 GCA_903885885.1 uncultured delta proteobacterium | reverse complement strand
TGGTGGGTGCGGCGCGTGCGCGCCCGCGCGGCCAACGGCCCCGTCGACAAGCTCGTGCTCGAGAGCTCTTGCACGCGCAGCCGCGGCGCGGCCGCCGTGGCCGTGGCGGGCGGCGTCGCGGTCGACGACCGGCTGCTCGCGCAGATCGGCGGCGACGACGTGGTGAGCGCGCGCCTCGTGACGGGCCCCGAGGCGGCCTCCGTGGGGGGCGCCGCGCTGCGCCGCGTGCTCCCGCTGCGCGGGCCCGACGGGGCCGTGCTCGCCGCCGTGGTGTTCGAATCGAGCGACCGCGCGCTGCGCGCCCTCATGAGCGACCTCGACGGGCTCACCTTCGCGAGCGCGCTCTTCGCGGCCCTCGTGGCGGTGCTGCTCGCGGTGCTGCTCGCGCCGCCGCTCGCGCGCCCCATCGGCGAGGTGGCCGCCGCGGCCGACCGCATCGCCGCGGGCGAGCGCAACGTGCAGATCGAGCTGAAGGCGGGCGGCGAGGTGGGGCGCCTCGTGGCGGCCTTCAACCACATGACCCGCGAGCTCACGGCGGCCGACACGCGCCTCCGCAGGGCCGTGCGCGCAGCGGCGTGGAGGGACATCGCGCGGCAGATGGCCCACGAGATCAAGAACCCGCTCACGCCCATTCGCATGGCCGTCGAGATGCTTCGCAAGGCCCGCGATCGGCAGCTCCCCGACTTCGATGAGCTCTTCGAAGAAGAGACCCGCATCGTGCTCGACGAGGTCGAGCGCCTCCGTCGGCTCGTCGAAGATTTCTCGCGCTTCGCCCGCGCGCCGAAGCCCAACCCGCAGCCGTTGTCGCTCCCCGAGGTGGTCACGCACGTGGTGGAGCTCCACGCGGGCGGCGCGGCGCCGGTGTCTCAGCGCGTCGAGGGCGAAGGCGAGTTTCCGCTGCTGCGCGGCGACCGCGACCAGCTCACGCAGGTGCTCGTCAACCTCGTCGCCAACGCGTGCCACGCGGCCGACGAGCGCGCGACGAAGGATCCCGCGCGCGGCCCGGCGCGCGTGGCGGTGACGGTCTCGCGCGCGGGCGACGGCTTCGCCCGGGTCGTCGTCGACGACAACGGCGGCGGCATCGCGCCCGAGGTGATGGAGCGCCTCTTCGAACCCTACGTGACCACGAAGACCGGCGGCACCGGCCTCGGGCTCGCCATCGCGTATCGCATCGTGACCGACCACGGCGGCACGCTCGCCGCCGAGTCGTCACCCGCGGGCACGCGCTTCACCGTGCGCGTACCCTTCGCGGGCCCGGGCTCGCTCGAGACGCACACGGCGCCCGAGACGGGCCTCGCGGGGTAGCGCTCAGACCTCGTGAACGATGGGCTCGCGGTTCTTGATAAACCGGTCGATGAGCTTCCACGCCTCGGGCGAGGCCTGCGTGATCTCGACGCCCAGGCCGGGGGTCTGGTCGGTGTTGCCCTTGGGCTCGCGCTTCCACCGCACGACGCCGCGCACCTCGGCGGTGAGCGAGCCCGGGAACGCGATCACCACCTCGCAGGGCGTGCTCACCGAGAGGGCGCCGAAGGTCGCAACGAAGATGCCGCCGTGGTCGCGAATGTCGCCGAGAAAGTTGGTGTAGAAGGTCGACTCGGAGTGCACGTCGAGCTCGACCTCGATGCGCGGCAGGCCGTTGGGGCCCATCGGCACCTTCGCGGCCGTGTCGGGGATCACGCTGCGGAGGGGCTCGTGGTGGGCCGTCTCCACGTGGCGCTGGGGCATCGCGGCGGCCGTCGCGGCCACCGGGGGCGCCGCGTGCTGCACGAGCGGAATGGGCGCCGCCGCAGGCTGAACGAGGGGCACCGGCGCCGCCGCGGGCTGCACCAGGAGCACCGGCGGAGCCTCGCGCTGCGCGGGCGTCGGCGCAGGCGCGGGCGTCGGGGCCGGCGGGTGCGAGAGCGGCACGGGCTGCTGCGTGGCGGGGTCGAGAATCTGGTGCTCGCGGATCGAGGCGAAGATCATCCCGAGCGACTGCGCGATGGCCGCGGTGGCGTCGGGCACGCCCGCGACCGACTGATCGACGGCCTGCATGCGGCTGAGCGTCTCTTGCAGCACGGCGCGCGCGGCGAAGAGCAGGCCCGGCTCGCCCGTGCCGCGCTCGACCTGAAAGAGCGGGCCCATCGCGCGCGCGAGCCCCGAAGCGATCTCGAGCACCGCCGCGGGGAGGTTCGGGTCCTGCTGGAGCGCTGCGAGCGAGGAGGCGAGGCGCTGACGGGCTGCGCCGGCGGTCGCGGCGATCGGGCTCGTGGTCATGAGGTTCTCTCGTTGAAAATCGTCGTGAGCGATGGAGCGATCGATGGTGGGCGCTGACGGGCTCAGCCCGCGTTGGGCGCGCACCGGGCGCGAGACTACAGCGCCACCGCCGCGACGATCAACGCGATCGTTCAGAGGTCGCGCACGAACACGTGGCGCGCGCGGTTGGGCCCGGCATAGTCAGGCACCAGCTCCACGGAGTAGCCGAGGGCCTTGTGAAACTCCACGCTGCCCTGGTTGCCCGGCGTGGTGATGGCCTTGAGGCGCACCGCGCCGGCCTCGCGCGCGCGGCGGGTAAACTCCTCGTAGAGCGTGCGCCCGACGCCGCGGCGGCGAAACGCCGGGTCGATGCCCACGAGGTGCACGTAGCCCACGCGCGCTTCGCCGTCGGTGATGAACCCGAGCAGAAAGCCCGCCATGCGCCCGTCTTCCTCCACGATGAGCGCGTGGCGCCCGAACTCATAGAAGAACAGCGGGTGCGCGAGCGCCGACGTCGGCCCGCCCCACCAATGGTCGATGACCGACACGATCTGGTGAAAGTCGCCCTGGGTGATGCCGCGCGTCTGCATGATCGGCGGGGCGTGTTGCACGGCTCGCAGTCCTTCGTCAATCGCTCTCGTCGCGTCGCGTGCGCGCATCGCCGAAAGGGGGCGCGGCGCCCGGTAGCACCCTTGCCTTGATTCGTAACACGGGTAGCATCCGCGCCATGTTTGCCGCGCTCATTTCGCTCTTCGGGCAGGGCCTGCTCCACGGTCTGGGCCCCGACCACTGCCTCGCGATCGCGGCGCTCTCCACCTCCGGCGGCGGCATGCGCAGGGCCGCCGGCGTAAGCCTTCGCTTCGGCGTCGGGCACACGGTGGTGCTCGCGGCGGGGGCGCTCGTGGCGGCCGTCACGGGGCTCGCCATCCCGGCGCGCTGGGAGTCGACGCTCGAGGTGGTGGGCGGCGTGTCGCTGCTCGCCCTCGGCTGTTGGACGGTGCTCTCGAAGCGCGCGCTCCTCCCCCACTCGCACGGCGGCCTCGCGGCGCACACGCACGGCGACGAGGGCGCGCAGCACGACCACGGCGGCGCGGTGATCCCCCCGTGGGCCGGCGGGCGCTTTCAAACCCTCGCGGGCGCGGTGTTCGGTCTCTCCGGCGTGCGCGGCCTGCTCATGCTCCTGCCCCTCATGGCGCGCGAGCGCACCGCGTCGCTCCTCCTGGGCGTGCTGCTCTTCGGCGCGGGCGTGGTGCTCTCGATGTTCGGCGTCGGGTGGTTCGCGCAGCGCGCGGCCACGGCGGCCCTGCGGTGGGAGCGCGGCCTCCGCGTCCCCGTGGGCGTCGCCTCGATGCTCTGCGGCGCCTGGTGGGTCGTGAGCCACGTCTGACGCGGCACTGGAACTGCAGTCACTTCGCGCACAAGGTCGCTGTGCGCAGCGCCCACGCTCCCCCTCAACGCTCCCCTCGACGAGGCCCTCCCCGTGCGTAGCCCCCTCCTGCTCGTGTGCTCCCTCAGCGCCCTCGCCGCCGCGTGCGGCTCGCAGACCGTGGGCCCCGCGCCCGACGACGCGGCGGTGCTCCCCGACGGCGCGCCCACGCCCGGCGTCGACGTGGTGAACCCTCCCCCGCGCGTCGACGGCGCCGTGCCCGACGCGCTCGTTCCCCCGACGCCGCCCGACGCCGGCCCGCCCCCGAGTGACCTCTGCGCACGGGCCTGTGACCGCGCGGCACGCGACTGTGGCAGGGCCGACCCGTCGTGCCTCGGCGGCTGCACCGACAGCGTCGCGCGACTCCCGCCGATGTGCGCGGCGCGCTTCACGGTGCTCGCCGAGTGCCTCGTGACCAACGGCTTCCGGTGTAGTCCGATGGGCAACACGGAGCCCTCGGCGGCCTGCCGCCCCGCCGTCGAGGAACTCCAGCGATGCCTCGGCGAGACGCCCCCGCCCCCGCCGCCCCCCGCCGACGGCGGCGTCGCGCCCGAGTACCCGGGCTGCGCGGCGGCCTGCGATCAGATCACCCGCGCCTGCGGCGCCGCGAAGACCAACTGCGTGGCCAACTGCAGCCGCTCGGGCTTCGAAGCGCGCGCCGCGTGCCCCGGCACCTTCGACGAGTTTCTCACCTGCCTCGCGCGCAACACCTTCACCTGCGTCGGCGGCAACCCCGCTTCGCCGCCCGCGTGCGCCGACCTCTCGGCGCAACTCGAGATGTGCCTCGGCGGCGGCGGCGACCCTCCCCCCGTTCCCCCGAAGCCCGACGCGGGCGCCCCGACGCCCGACGTGTGAGGCGACCCGCGCGAGACTCCGGCGGCGGTTGAATCGGAGCGCGAACCGAAGTATCGCTGCGCCCCGCACTGATGCCGCTCCGTCCTCGTCACGCGCTCGTCGCCGCGCTCGCCCTCGCCTCCGCGGCGCCCGCGTGCAAGCC
>CAISKJ010001062.1 GCA_903885885.1 uncultured delta proteobacterium | reverse complement strand
TCGTGCTCGGCGAAGGTGCCGCCGCGCAGCTCTCGGGGGGGCTCACGTTCATGTGCGGCCTCGACCGGGCCGGGGCCGCCTCGTGCTGGGGCTACCCTCCGCCGTTTCACCACCTCGTGACGCCGCCCCGCGACACGGGGCTGCGCTGCGCGACCTCGATCGCGTCGGGCGCGCAACACACCTGCGCGTCGCGCACCGACGGCACGGTCTGGTGCTGGGGCAACAACACGACCGGCCAGTGCGGCCCCGATGGCGACGGCTCCGTCCCCGTGCGCGTGCCAGGCGTCGATCGGGTGGTGCGGATGTTTCGCACGGCATCGAGCTCGTGCGCGCTCCGCGACGACGGGAGCCTCTGGTGCTGGGGCGCCGGCGCCATGCTCCGCCCCAACCTCTCGACGGGCTTCGGCGTGCCGGTGCGCGTCGGGCTGTAGAACGCGACGCTCGCTTCAGGGCGACTGAAGCAGCACGGGCGATGGCAGCTCGGGCAGCGCCTCGTCGACGCGAACGGCAGCGGGCTCGCTCACGTTGACGAGCGTGACGCTCGCCCGGTCGGCCTCGCTGCGCACCCGCGCCGCGGGCCCGGAGAGGCCCCCGAGGGCCGCGTCGGTGAGCGTGACCTGCGAGCCCGCCGCCGTGAGCGCGTTCGCAGCCTCACGAACGGTGGCGCCCGTGACGCGCACGCCGGCGCCACGCTGCGCGGCGATGGCGGTCGAGCCGTCGGCGCCGCTGATCACGCGCGAGGCGTAGAAGCCGTGGATCGACGCACGGGTCGCGAGGGCGCCGTCGGCGAGCGGCGGCGCGTCCATGCCGTCGACGAGCAGCGCGACGCCCCAGGCGTTGGCGAGCGAGACGCGGGTCGCATCGATGCGACCGCCCCGCGCGCAGAAGAGGGCGGGGCCCTCGGCGGGCGAGGCCGCCCGCGCGTCGACGTCGGTGAGCGTGGCGGCGCTGTCGGCGTCGGCGACCGTGAGCGCGACGGACGTGTTGTCGAGGAAGGCGACGCGCGTGAGCGCCGCCGAGGAGCCGTTCGCGATGGTGATGGCGGCCTCGGGCTGTGTCGCCGAAGGGCGCAGGCCGCGCACGATCGAGTCTTCGACGACGACGCTGCCGCGCCCGCGCGCCGCCACGAGCCCGCCCTCGCGCGCAGTCACGATCGAGCGCGTGATGCGCAGGGTCTGACGCTCGGGCATGTACACCAGCGGTAGAGTGCTGCGGACGAGCCCGCGCGCATCGCCGAGCACCGAGCGATCGAAGCGGATGGATACGTCGTCGGAGATGGCGAGCAGCGCGAGGCCGTCGATGCGCGAGGCTTCGAACGCGAGGTCGCTGCCTTGAAAGAGACCGATCGAGGTGCCAGCGGCGGCGTCGCTTGTCATGCCAATGTCGCTGTCGCGAAAGACCACCGCGGCGCGCCATGGGAACAGCCACGATGAGCCTCCCAGGCTACGAATGCGCGTGCGGGAGAAGCTCGCGCGCCTCCCGGGGCCTCCCGAGAGGAGCGAGAGGCAGTTTCCGCAGCCTTGCACGACCATCTCGTCGAAGTCGAGCGAGCCGCCGTATGCGTTGAGCGCCCGCTGCACGCCGCGTATCGAGAGCCTGCGCGCCATGACGTCGGACTCGGAGCTGTAGATCGCCGACTCCTCGGTCGCCCGCGCGTTGTCGAACGACACATCGTTGAGGGTGAGGGGAGTCTGGTACCGCGCGCGGATCACGTCGCCGCGCACGCGACGAAACGCCACGTCGGAGAGGGTCGTGCGCGAGAAGGCGGCGTCGACGCACGCGCCGGCGGTGTCGCTGAAGGCCCCATGCGCGAGCGAGAGCGTGGTCGGCGGGCGCGCTCCGACCGGGGAGCCGTTGACCACGACGCTGCGCGTGTCGCCGCCCGTCACCGCGAGGCCGTCGGCGATCACCGTCGCGCCGTTTTCGAGCAGTAGAGCCGCGTCTTCGAAGTCTGGCGCGCCGCGGTGCGGCTCGCGGATCCACACGTCGTTGATGCGCAGCGAGGCGCCCGACGCGCGCACCGCGACGCCCGCGGTGCTGTGAAAGAGCATGCGTGACAGCGCGACGCGCGCCTCCGCCGCGGCCACGACGCGCCCGCCCGGGAGCGTGAGGTCGCGCCACGCGAGGTCGCCGGTGAGCGTTGCGCGGGGCACCGTCACCGTGACACGCACCGCGCATCGCCCCGCGAGCGAGACGCCGCGGGGCCACGGGGTGTCGGCGAGCGCGTAGACGCCGTCGGCGAGCGCGATCCAGTCGCCGTCGTGGGCTACTGCGAGGGCCGCGCCAAGCGTGGCGAAGGGTCGCGCCTCGGTGCCGTCGCCGACGCGCTCGTCGGCGTCGGCGCGCGCG
>CAISKJ010001061.1 GCA_903885885.1 uncultured delta proteobacterium | reverse complement strand
GTGTCTGAAGTGAAGTACTACCCCGGTGAGCCCCACGCGTTTCACGCGTTCGTGTTTCGCGAGAGCGCGAAGCGGCATTGGCGCGACACGTTTGCGTTCCTCGACGCGCACGTGGTGGGCTAACGAGCTCGCTCAGCGCGGACGCACCACGAGCTCGTGGTAGCCGTAGCGCGGGTCGAGCTCGCGCGCGTAACGCACGTCGGGAAACACCAGCACCACGACCTCGGCGGTCGTGTACACGCGCCCGCCCTCCATGAGATGCCCGCCCGTGGTGTGGCCCTGCCCGTCGGAGACGGCGAGGTGCAGGTGCGAGCCGCCGCGCGCGAGCGTGCCCACCAGCGACACGATCTCGTGGCGGCCTTCGATCACCGTGGTGTCGTGCTGGTCGGCGAAGCGCAGCGCCACGCGCTCGAGGCTGCCCACGCAGGTGGCGATGGCGCCCGCCTCGATGTGCTCGCGCTCGGCCAGCGCGTCGAGCTCGCGCTTGAGGTCTTCGCCCGGTCGCAGCCGCACCACGAGCGCGCGCACCTCGGAGCGCGGAACCTGCCCCGCGCGCATCGGAGACGCCGAACACCCGAGCGCCACCATCGACGCGATCCACGCACGCCATCGCATCACTGCTCTCCCATTCCCGTTACGCCGGGCTGACCGTTTTCGAGGTGCCCGGCGAAGCGGCGTTGAAACATCGCGTCGCCGCTCGCGGTGACCGTGAGCGCGTACCAGCGCTGGCCCATGGCGCCCACGTCGAGCGTCTGCGTCTGCGTGGCGCCGGGGGCGACGGTGGTCATCCACGGGCCGTCGCTGCGGTAGCGCGTCGCCGCCGTGGTGAAGGTCACCGGGGCGCTCCCGCGGTTCACGTACGAGAGCTCGACGGTGCCCTCCATCGGGTGCAGCGCCGCGGTCACTTCGAGCGCGCCGCACGCGGTGTTGAGGTCGCCCGCGTACGAACGTTCGAAGCCGTTGGGCCCGCTGAGCGTGAGGTCGTAGCGACCGACGCCGTTGCTCACCACCGCGAAAGAGTCTTCGCGTGTGGCGCCCGGCGCGACGTCGTACTGCCACGGTCCGTCGGTGCGAAACTGGTTGGCGGCGATCTGCAGGTGCACCGAGGCGGTGCCCGTGTTGCTCATCGCGAGGTGCAGGCGCCCCGTGGCGCAGTCGACACGCGACGTGGCGTTGGGCTGATACGGCAGCGCGCGCGCGGGGCGGGAGCCGGGCTCCTGCGTGGGGAGCGCCTGCATCGCGGGAACCGGCGGCGTGGCCGCGCGGCACGTGCCTGCGGTGATGGTGGGCAGCACGGGCGCGGTGAAATCGGGGTGCGCGAAGTCGAAGGCCGACATGAGATCGCCCGCCACCTGACGGCGCCACGCGCTGATGTTGGGCTCGGCCACGCCCGTGTAGCGCTCGAGAAAGCGCAGCACCGAGGTGTGGTCGGAGACCTCCGAGTCGACGATGCCGCCGCGCGACCACGGCGAGATCACCAGCATCGGAACGCGGTTGCCGAGGCCGATGGGAACCCCGCGCACGAACTCGCCCGCCGTGTCGGGCGGAGGAACGGGCGGGGCTACGTGGTCGAAGAAGCCGCCGTTCTCGTCGTAGGTGAGAAAGAGCACCGTGGAGCGCGCCACGGCGGGGTTGTCGTTGAGCACCTGGAGGATGCGCTGCGTGAGGTTCTGTCCCGCCGAGAGAGGATACGGCGGATGCTCGGACTGGATGGTGGGCGCGACGATCCACGACACGCGCGGGAGGTTGCCGGCCTCGACGTCGCGGCGAAACTCGCCCACGAGGTCGATCACGCGCAGGAGGCCGCGCTCGTAGAGGGCACTACCCGGCTCCGAGCGCAGGTAGTTGCGAAACCACGCGAGGGCGTTGTCGTCGTAGTTGTCGAGCGACTGGTACACGCGCCACGAGACGCCCGCTTCTTGGAGGCGCTCGGGGTAGGTGGTCCAGGTGAAGCCCTCGCGGGGCTCGGTGTTGTCGATCACGGGGCCGCCGCCGGTGCTCGACGGGTCGATCATGCCCGTCATGAGGTAGAGCCGGTTGGGGTTGGTGGGGCCGATGACCGAGCAGTGGTACGCGTCGAGCACCGTGTAGGCGTCGGCGAGCGCGTAGTAGAGCGACAGCTCGGCGCGCGTGTGCGCGCTGAGCGCGGTGGGGCCCTTGGCGGGCACCCAGCGGTCCCAGGCGCCGTTGTGCCACGCGTCGTGGCCGGTGCCCCAGCCGTGGTCGACGTCGTCGACGCAATCGAGCGCGGTGCGAAAGGGCAGGAGCTCGCCCGCGCCGTTGGGCTGATGAAACACCGACGCGCCCGAGCGCAGGCGCATCGCCGCAGGGTCGTTGAAGCCGCGCACGCCCGCGAGCGCGCCGAAGTAGTTGTCGAACGAGCGGTTCTCTTGCGCGAAGATCACGACATGCTGCACGTCGCGCAGCGTGCCCGTGAGCGGCGGCAGCGGAACGTCGGCCGGGGTGCGCACATCGGCGGGAGCGTCTTTGGGCGCGTCGACGGTAGCCGCGGTGTCGGCGCTCGCATCGACCGTGGGCTGCGCGGGAACGCCCTCGCACGCGACCGTTGCGAGCGCGCCGAGCAGCAGCCACCGCACCGCAGATTCGCGCTTCGACCCAGCTGTCATGCGCGCGATCGTACACACCGCACCACGGCGCGCCGAGATGTATTAGAACCCCCGGCGCCATGAAGGTGCTCGTACTCAACGCAGGCTCGACGTCGGTCAAATACAACCTCTACGAGATGGACACCGAGGCCCGCCTCGCCTCGGGGCGCGTCGAGCGCGTCGGCGGCGAC
>CAISKJ010001060.1 GCA_903885885.1 uncultured delta proteobacterium | reverse complement strand
AGTCGGCCGCGCCGTGCCACGCGCCGCCCACGCCGGCGGTGAGCGCGTCGGCCGCGCGCACCGCGCCCCACACGGCGAGCCCCGCGGTGAGCGCGAGGGTCACCGTCGCCACGAGCACGGGCACGATGGCGAGGCGCCAGCTCGCGGGTCGCAGCACCACGAAGCGCGCGCCTGCGCCGAGCGACGTGAGGCCGTCGCGCGCGCGGGGTCGTGCGGGCGCGGCGAGCGCGATCACGCCTTCGCCTGGAGCCGCTGCAGCAGCGCGCGCACCGACTGGTTGATGTCGCCCGCGCCGAGCGCGATCACCATGTCGCCGGGTTGAATCACCGCCTCGAGGCGGTCGACCACCTTGTGCTTGTCGCCTTCGAAGATCACATGGCGGTGACCGTGGCGGCGAATGGCGTCGGCGAGGCGCTCGCCCGTGGCGCCCGCGATGGGCGCCTCGCCCGCGGCGTACACGTCGGTCACGATGAGCACGTCGGCGAGGTTGAACGCGCGCGTAAACTCGTGAAAGAGGTCGCGCGTGCGGTGTACCGGTGGGGCTGAAACGCGGCCACCACGCGGCGGCCGAAGCCCGCCTTGGCGGCGCGCAGCGTGGCCTCGCACTCGGCGGGATGGTGCCCGTAGTCGTCGACGAGGGTGATGCCCTGCGCCTCGCCGATGATGGTGAAGCGGCGCTGCACGCCCTCGAAGGTCGAGAGCCCGTGGCGCACGGCGTCGGCGGGCACGTCGAGCTCGTCGGCCACCGCGATGACCGCGAGGCAGTTGAGCACGTTGTGCTGACCGGGCACGCGCACCTCGAAGCGACCAAGATCCTCCCCGCGGCGCGTGACGCGGAAGCTCGTGGTGGTGCCGGCGAACACGGGGTCGCTCGCGACGTAGTCGGCCTGCGGGTTGGTGCCGTAGGTGACGTGGCGGCGGTCGATGCGGGGCAAGATCTCTTGCACGCCCGGGTGGTCGAGGCACACCACCGCGAGACCATAGAAGGGGATGCGCTGCGCGAACTCGACGAAGGCCGTGGAGAGGGCCTCGCGCGAGCCGTAGTGGTCGAGGTGCTCGGGGTCGATGTTGGTGATCACCGCGATGGTGGGCGTGAGCTTGAGAAAGCTCCCGTCGCTCTCGTCGGCCTCGGCCACGAGGAGCTCGCCGGTGCCCGCGCGCGCGTTGGTGCCGATGGCGTTGAGCTTGCCGCCGATGACCACCGTGGGGTCGAGCCCCGCGCCCGAGAGCACCGTGGCCACCAGCGACGTCGTGGTGGTCTTGCCGTGCGAGCCCGCGATGGCGATGCCGTACTTCAGCCGCATGAGCTCGGCGAGCATCTCGGCCCGCGCGATGATGGGGATGTCGTGCTCGCGCGCCGCGACGATCTCGGGGTTCTCGTTGTGGACGGCCGACGAGTAGACCACCACGTCGGCGCCCGCCACGTTCTCCGCGCGGTGGCCCACGTAGGTGTGCGCGCCGAGCGAGTCGAGGCGGCGCGTGGTGTCGCCCGCCTTCAGGTCGCTGCCCGACACCGCGTACCCGAGCGACAGGAGCACCTCGGCGATGCCCGACATGCCGATGCCACCGATGCCGACGAAATGAATGTGCTTTACGCGTCCACGAAACATCTGGGTCGCGTTGTTACCGTCGTCGGGGGCCTCGGCGCAACACCGCTCCAGGCGCCCGACGCACGTTCGCGCTACGCGAGCTTCTTCTTCACGAGCTCGGTGACCAGCTTCGGGTTGCCTTTGCCCCCCGTGGCCTTGATGGCCATGCCCACGAGCGCGCCGAGCACGTTGGCGTTGCCCGCCTTGAAGCGCCCCACGGCGTCGGCGTTCTTCGCGAGCACCTCGTCGACGGCGGCCTCGATGGCCGACGTGTCGGTCACCTGACGCCAGCCCTTCGCCTCGACGATCGCGCGGGGCGAACCCCCGTGCGCGAAGAGCTCGCCGAGCACGTCGCGCGCGCCCTTCGACGCGAGCACCGACTCGTCGACGAGCGCGAGGAGCTCGGCCACCGCGTCGCCGCCGAAGGGCGCCGTCGTGAGCTTGCGCGCGCGCAGCTCGCCGACCACCTCGTTGGAGAGGAAGCTCGCCGCGGCCTTCGCCTTCGCGCCCCTCGCGAGCGCGGCTTCGAAGAGGCCCCGGAGCCCCTCGTCGGCGGTGAGCAGCCGCGCCTCGTCGGCGCTCACCCCGTGGGCGTCTTTGAAGGCCTGCGCGGTCGCGTCGAGCTCGACGGCCCTGGCCGGCTCCCGGGGAGCCTTCGCGGCCTCCTTCGGGGCCTTCGCGGGCGCGCTCGGGGCCTCGGCGGCGGCGCGGGTGACGGCGCGCGTCCACGCGTCTTTGAGCGACACGGTGCGGTTGAACACCGGGGCTCCGTCGCGCGTGTCGGCGTCGACCACGAAGAAGCCCACGCGCTCGAACTGAAAGCGGTCGTCGGCCTTCGCGCTGGCGAGCGAGGGCTCGACCTTGGCGCGCACCACCGAGAGCGACTCGGGGTTGAGGTCGAGCTTGAAATCGCGCCCGTCGGCGCCCGGGGCCTCGACGGCGAAGAGGCGATCGTAGAGGCGCACCTCGGCGTCGAGCGCGTGCGCGGCGCTCACCCACTGGATGGTGCCGTCGACCTTGCGGCCGCCGGTGGCGGCGCTGCGCGAGCTCGGGTCGTAGGAGCAGCGGAGCTCGGTGACCTCGCCGTCGGCGCCCTTCACCACGCGCTCGCACTTGATGATGTACCCGTGGCGCAGGCGCACCTCGCGACCGGGCGACAGTCGGAAGAAGCCCTTCACGGGCTCTTCCATGAAGTCGTCGCGGTCGATGAAGAGCTCGCCCGAGAAGGGCACGGGGCGCGAGCCCTCTTTGGGAATGTCGTGGGGCCAGTAGGGGGCGTCGAGGGTCTCGACCTCGCCCGCGGGCCAGTTCTCGATCACCACGCGCAGGGGCTTGAGCACCGCGAGCACGCGCGGCGAGCGCGGCGAGAGGTCTTCGCGCACGTGGTGTTCGAAGAGGGCGATCTCGACGGTGGAGAGCGTTTTTGCGACGCCGATGCGGTGGCAGAAGGCGCGCAGCGCCTCGGGCGTGACGCCTCTGCGACGCAGGCCCGCGAGCGTGGGCAGGCGCGGGTCGTCCCACCCCTTCACGTGGCCGCCCTCGACGAGCTCGATGAGCTTGCGCTTCGAGAGCACGGTGTACGTGAGGTTGAGCCGCGCGAACTCGGTCTGCTCGGGCAGGTAGGGGTAGCCCTCGTCGCACTCGGCGGCGCGCAGCACCCAGTCGTAGAGCTCGCGCGCGTTTTCGAACTCCATGGTGCAGATGGAGTGCGTAATGCCCTCGATGGCGTCGGAGAGGCAGTGCGCGAAGTCGTAGAGCGGGTAGACGCACCAGCGGTCGCCCTGCCGGTAATGGTGGGCCTTCTTGATGCGGTAGATGTTCGGGTCGCGCATCTTGAGGTTGGGCGACGCGAGGTCGATCTTCGCGCGCAACACGGCCTCACCTTCGGCGAACTCGCCGCGCGCCATCTTGCGAAAGAGCGCGAGGTTCTCGTCGGGCGAGCGGTCGCGCCACGGCGACGGGGTGCCCGGCTCGACGACGGTGCCGCGGCCCGCCGACATCTGCTCTTCGGTCTGGTGGCACACGTACGCGCGGCCCAGGGTGATGAGCTTCTCGGCGTAGGCGTAGAGCTTCGGATAGTAGTCCGAGGCGTAGAACATCTTGTCGCCCCACTCGAAGCCGAGCCATCGCACGTCGCGCTGAATGGCGCTCACGTACTCGAGGCTCTCGGTGGTGGGGTTGGTGTCGTCCATGCGCAGGTGGCACACGCCCCCGAACTCGCGCGCGAGGCCGAAGTTCAGGTGGATCGACTTGGCGTGCCCGATGTGCAGGTAGCCGTTGGGCTCCGGAGGAAAGCGCGAAACGACCTTGCCGCCGTGCTTGTTGCTGTGAAGGTCGCGCGCGACCATCTCGCGCACGAAGTCAGAAGAATGCTCGGTGTTCTCGGCCACGGGATACGACCTCGTTGAAGGGTGCGGGAGGGTACTGCCTCGCGGCCCTCACGCAAACCCCTCACGCGCATCATGGCCCGTCAGCGGCAGTCGAACACGAGGTCGGCGTTGAGGGACGCGCGGTCGGCGGGCAGGAGCTGGTTGTTCACCGCCGTGCAGGTGGCGAAGTTGGGCTGCGCGGTCACGTACATCTCCACGCGGTTGCCCGCGCAGCGGGCGGGCCACGGGATCGAGAGGCGACCGTTCTGCACCTTGAGCCACTCGGGGCCCTGGTAGTTCATGTACGGTCGGCAGCGCTCGGCCTCGGGCTCGATCCACACCTCGTGGCGGCCCTCTTCGGGGCAGTCGAAGGACACCTGCACGCAGAGCGCGCCCGTGTACCGCCTACCCGACGGCGGGCCGTGGCCGCGCCAGAAATTGAGCGTCACGTGGGGCCACTGGCGGCACGCCTCGCCCGCGCAGGGCGGCGGTACGTGGTGCGTGCAGTGGACGACGAGCGCGGCCACGAGGGCGAGGCCGTGGGTCATTCTCGGGGGCATCGAAGGTCTCTCTCGTAGCGGGTGAGGT
>CAISKJ010001059.1 GCA_903885885.1 uncultured delta proteobacterium | reverse complement strand
GGTCGACGCAGGGGCGAGCGGCGTGATGGTGGCGCCGGCGGTGGGAGCGCTCACGGCGCGGCAGGTGCCGACCCTCGCGCCGACGGCGGGCCTCGCGGCGTTTCCGGGGGCCGAGGGCTTCGGCGCGCAGGCGACGGGCGGGCGCGGGGGGCGCGTGATCTACGTGACCTCGCTCGCCGGGACGGGCCCCGGCACGCTGGCCGCGGCGCTCGCCGCGACCGGTCCGCGGTACGTGCTCTTCAAGGTGAGCGGCTTCATCAACGCCACGGCGGCGATCACCCAGGGCGACGTGACCATCGCGGGCCAGAGCTCTCCCGGCGGGGTCACGGTGCGCGGCATTCACACCGACGAGTCGGTCTGGTGCGAGAGCACGTGTGGCGCCGGTGTGCGTGGCATTGACAACATCGTTGTGCGTCACGTGCGCACGCGGCCGGGGCCCATCGTAGGGGGCGCCGACGGGCTCATCGACGGCGACGCGCTGCGCCTGCGCCACTCGCGCCGCGTGATGATCGACCACGTGTCGTGCGAGAACGCCGTCGACGAGGCCGTCGAGATCTCGTACTCGAACAACGTCACCATTCAAGACAGCATCGTGGCCGAGACGGTGGGGGACCACGCGAGCCTCGGCGGGATGCTCATCAACTACTCGAACCCCGCCGCGGGCTACGAGCTCGACGCCCTCGCGATCGTGCGCACGGCGTGGGTGCGCATTCAGGGCCGCTACCCCGAGATGTCACGGCAGAGCGCGGCGGCGGCGGGCTCGACCGCGCGCATCGAACTCGCGAACAACCTCTTGTGGGACCAGCAGTATTACATCGACACGGGGCACTCGACGGGCTCGAGCTCGGTCGACGGCGGGCCGGTGTATTACAACCTCAACTGGGTGGGCAACGTCGGCGTCACGCGCCCGGGGTACCGCTACGGGATGCTGTTCTTCCCCAACCCGACGGGGCGATCGCGCGTGTACTTCAGCGACAACCATCTCTCCGCCGCGCCGTCGCGCGTCGACTGGGCCCTCGTGTATTGCTGCGACGACTTTCCTGTGAGCCCGCCCATCACGACGGCGCCGCCGTGGGCGGTGGCTCAGCGCCACAGCTTTCCGAGCGTCACGTACATTCCGAGCGCCGGCGTGCGGCCGTACGTGGTCGCGCACGCGGGGGCCTTTCCGCGCGACCCGATGGACCGTCGCCTCATCGGCTACGTGGCCGCGGGCGTGATCCCCACGAGCACGGCCAACACCAACCTCGCCAACGACGCGCGCCTCAACGATTGGGGCGCGACCGCGCCCGCCGCGCCCGTCGACACCGACAGCGACGGCATGCCCGACGCGTGGGAGCGCGCGCGCGGCCTCAACCCCGCGGTGCAAGACCACAACGGCCTCGGGGTGGGGATGGGCACCCCTGGCCTCGCCGGCTACACCAACCTCGAGGTGTACCTCGCCGAGCTCGCCGAGCAGCGCCTCACCGAGGGTCGCTGGGGCGCCTGAGCCTCACCGCGTGGCTCGCGCCGCTGGCCACGCGACGCGCCAGTGGTGCGCGCGCTCGCCATCACGAAACATCTACAATCATGGTGCTTCGATGCGGCACACGGCGTGCGACGGGGCGCCGCCATGAACACACTCTCGCGCCGTCGCTCGACGCTGTCGCTCCTCTCCGCGGGCATCTTCGCGGCCTTCACGTCGCGCAGCGAGGCCCACGACCCGACCCCCGTCGACGTCGAGGCCGCCGCGTGGGGAGGCACCGCGAGCGGGCAGCTCCCGGCCCGCGGAGGCTGCGCCTTCGCCCCCACGGTGGGCACCACGCTGGGGGGCGTCGGAGGCCGCGTGCGGGTGCGCCCGATCGCGACGCGGGCCGATCCCGACCACGGCTGGCAGATGAGCGCCCAGGGCGCCGTGGAGTATCAGTCGAACACTGCGCTCGCGGAGGGGAGCGACCACCAGACGGCCGTCCCCGACAACCAGCCCCTCGCGGGCGGAGCCGTCGATGTGGGCTACGACTGGCGCTACTTCGGCGCCCACGGCGGCATCCTCGTGCGGCAGACCTACGGGGCGCCAGAGATCCCCGTGAACGACACGGGCACCGAGGCTCGCCCCGACCAGGCCACGTATCCCAACACGACGGCGTCGGCGTTTCCGCAGGTGTCGCTCCGCGGAGGCCCGGTGGACGGGTTTCACGGCGAGTTGGGCGTGGGCGCCTACACACCCGCGATGGTGATGCGCCCCGGCCTCCACGCGGGCCTCGGGTACAGCACGCGCTCGGGCTACGACGTGATGGGCCGCTGCGGCCTGCAGTCGTCGACGCGCGACACGGGCGCGCTGCGGTGCGACCTCTCGGGGGCCGTTCCGCTCAACGAGCAGGTGAGTCTGGGGGTGGGCGGCGCCGTGGTCGACAGCGAGACGCGGGTCGACTTCGACGCGCGCGCCTCGGTGATCGTGCGCTTCGGGCGGTAACGAGAAGAGGCCGTGCGCGGGGTGCGCCCACGGCGACCCGGTGGCTTCAGCGAAGGGCGGGGGTGCAGGTGCCTGCGGCGGTGCTGCTGTAGCTCCCGACGAGCACCGTGACCTGACCCGACGGGGGGCACGTTACCGTCTCGACGGGGCAGGCGCCGCAGCTGTCGTCGGCGTCGACAAGCGCCGTGGCTGCCGAGCACGTGGTGGTGCCCGCGCAGACGCGCATCACGGCGTCGCCGGTGCATGCGCCCAGCGTCGGCGTGCAGGGCGCCGCGGTGCCCGCGGTGCTGTTGCACCCCACGGTGTAATCGCGCCCGGGCGTGCACGAGAAGGTGCCGCCGCGCGACCATCCGCACTCGCGCGCGAGGCCGCTGTAGCTGCCCGTGCAGGGCGCGGTCGGGTCGCCGGTGGGGACGGGCACGTCGGGCACGCTCGCGTCGACGGGGCCGATGCCGAGGCATGAGAGCACCGCGTTCTGCTGCGCGGTGCACGCGGTGAAGTTGGCCGTGGTGCCCGAGCACGTGATGGGCGACGCGCTCGCGCACGAGAAGAACGTGTTGACCGCTCCGGTGCACGCCGCGGGCACCGACGCGAGGGCGCCGCACTGGCTCGTGCAACCGGCGAGGGCCGACGCGCACGAGGTCATGCCCGCGAGGCGCGCGCACACCCGCGCGCAGGTGTCGCCGACGGGCACATCAGGGCCCACGGTGGAGTCGGGGCTTACGGGCACGTCGGGGCCCACGGGCACGTCGGGGCCTACGGTTGCGTCGGGCGTCACGCTCGCGTCGACGGGCGGCATCGCGGCGAGGCACGTGAACAGGGCGATCTGCAGCGACTCACAGCCGCCGAAGTTGGGGGTGTCGTCGGCACAGGTGATGGTGGCGGTGTTGGCGCACGCGGCGAAGGCCGCCGACTGCGCGCTGCACGCCGGCGCGTTGACGAAGGTCTCGTTGCATTCCATGAGGCAGGAGGCCAGGTCGCTGGGGCACCCCGAGGCCGCCGTGACGCGGGCGCAGAGCGCCGTGCACGTGCCCATGGGGACCACCGTGGTGTCGTCGGTCGTCGAGGCGTCGGGGTCGGTCGTGGTGCCGCCGCCGCCGCC
>CAISKJ010001058.1 GCA_903885885.1 uncultured delta proteobacterium | reverse complement strand
GGCGTGCGCGTCACCCCGGCGCAGATGGCGGTGGCGGTGAACCCGCGCCGCGCGCCCTCGAGGGCGAGCTGCCGCGGCCACGCCGCGAGCGAGGCCTTGGCTGCGCTTACGGCGCCGTAGTCCGCGAGGGCCGAGCGGCTGCCCTCGCTGGTCATCGCGTACACGCGGCCGTGGCGGGCGAGGTGCCCGCGCGTCACGAGGTCTTGCACCCAGTAGACGAGCGAAGAAGACATCACGTCGAGCGTCATCTCGATCTGCATGCGGGTGAGGGCCTCGGCGCCGTCGCGCGGCAGCGCGGGGCGCAGCGAGCCGAAGGCCAGCGAGTGCATGAGCACCCGCACGGCGCCCGCTTCGCCGCGCTCGCCGAGGCGGCGGTCGATGTCGTCGAGGGTCGCCTTGCGCTTGCCGTCGTCGGCGGCGTTCACGTTGTAGAACCACGCCTCGCGGCCGAGCGCGCGGATGCGCGCGGTGATCGACTCGACGTGGGGCATCGTCGAGCGGCGGTCGAGGTGGACGCCGATCACGTGCATGCCCGCGGCGGCGAGGGCCAGCGCGGCGGCCTCGCCGAAGCCGCTAGAGGCGCCGAGAATGAGGGCGAAACCTGCGAGGGGACGCTGCGCGGAGGAGGGGGGTGTCATCGGGCGCGGGAGTGAACACCACCGCGCGCGCGAGGGTCAACCCGTGGCCACCGCGGCCACGAGGCCGACGGTGAAGAGGAGGCCGAGCACGAAGGCCGCGACGCCGCCGAAGCGGCCCCAGAAGGCCGTGTACGACGACACGGTCTCGCCCTGCGCGGTGATCATCTCGTCGAGGTCGACCTGCTGCGAGACGCCGCGGCGAAACCACCCGCGGGCCTGCACGGGCTGGCCGATGAGGGCGCGCACGGTCTTGTAGCCGAACCACGCGTTGCCGAAGAGCGGGAGCCAGTGCTCGTAGTTGAGCATCATGAGGCCGCCGCCCTGGTCTTCCATCATCATGTCTTCGCCGAACGACGAGCCCGCGTCGGCGCGGCCGATGAGGGCCCCCTGGAGCAGCACGGGCTTGCCGCGGAGGGGCGAGGCGTACGGGTCCATCATGAGATCCATCACGGTGGTGAGCTGCGGCTGGCCGATGGAGGGAAACTTGTAGAGCCCGCGGAGGGCCGAGCCCGCGCCGAAGCCCAGGAGCACGCCGCCGAAGCCCAGCGCGCCCACCGTGGCCGAGCCCGCGACGGCGCCGAGGGTGCCGAGGAAGATCATCGCGGCCATGAGAATCTGCGGCGCGAACCAGATGCCCACCTCGAGGGTGAAGTTGCCGTAGAGCCGACCGTGATCGAGCTGGCGCCCGTACGCGTCGATGGGGTCGAAGCGAAACAGGGGCTGCTGGCGGAGCGAGCCCGCCTGGTCGCACAGGGCCTTGATGCGCTTGCCCGTGAGGGGGTGCGTGCTCCCGAGCTCGAGCACCTTGGCCCAGGGGTTGAAAAGGTCGAAGAGAAAGACCTTCTCGATGCGGCCGATGCCCTCGGCGGTGACGGCGACGTCGCCCGTCTGGTGGCCCATGAGGGCGCCCGCCATGGCGTGGCCGCCGCCGTTGGCCGTGGCGTACGCCTGGCCCGTGCCCGCGGCCGCGCGCGGGTCGGAGATGCCCATCGCGCGCGTGCCGCCGAGGAGCTGCTTCGAGAAGGTCGACGCGGGCTGCCGCGCGATCCCGTAGGCCACCTTCACGAGGGCCATCGAGAGGGCGTTGGGGTTCATGGTCTCCTGCGCGGCGAACTCGTCGGCGTAGTACTCGCGGGTGCGCGAGAGGTAGAGCACCAGATACTGCGACACCCACCAGAAGGCGTAGGCCACCGCGGCCATGGCCATCGCGGCCTCGCGGCCCTTGTCCGAGCGCGTGTTCTTGGCCGCCACGTAGATCTGCCAGAGCACCTGGAGCAGCACCGAGGCCACCGTCATCACGATGAAGTCGCGGTGAATGATGTGACCGAGCTCGTGGGCGTACACGGCCTTGAGCTCCTCGTCGTCGAGGTAGTGCAAGAGGCCGCGGGTGATCACCAGGCGCGAGCGGTTGACGGTGGACCCGTAGCAGTACGCCGTGGGGTTCATGTCGTCGATGAGCTTGAGCGCGGGCACCTGGATGCCGTGCTTCTGACAGGTGTTCCACACGAACTGGGCCACCGCGGGGCGGTACTGCCCGAGCTCCTCGATGGACATATCCCGACACCGGTAGAACCACCGGTTCGAGAGGTCCATGAGCCACGGCGAGATGAACCACAGGAGGGCGTTGATGCCCACCGTGAGGCCGATGGCCACGAGGAGCCCGAGCACCGGGCCGAGGGCCCCGCTCGCCGCCTCGCTGAGCGCCATGATCATGAACGGCGACACGAGAACGAAGACGAACAGGCTCATGATCGAGATCGTGGCGAACGATGCGAAGATCGCTTTGGATCGCATCTGCGAGGCCCTCCTCCCGGCGCCGCCGGGTACCGTGTAGCGTGACTGTGGCTCCGATGAGCGCGCGGAGTATATCGGCCTTTGCGCGGGCGTTGTGATAGCGTCGCGACCATCATGCGTCTTCGTCCCGCCGCGCTCCTCACGGCCGTTTTCGCGCTGGCGAACTGCACGATCGAGAGCACGCGCCAGCTCGACGACCCGTGCCTCATGGACCGCGAGTGCGCCGCCGGCCTGCGCTGCCAGATCGCCGCCGACGGCACCGCGCGCTGCCTCGCCCAGGCGCGCTTCGACGTCGCCCTCATCCCCGCCGCCGACGTGAGCGCCGACGTGGCGTCAGACCTCGCCGCGGCGCCCGATCAGTCCGCGCCGCAAGATGTGGCCGTCGACGCGCAGCCCGCCCGCGACGCGAGCGCGCCCGACGCGAGCGCCGCGACCGATGTGACCGATGTGACCGACGCGGGCGCCGACGCGGCCGACGCGGGGTCGTAGCGCGCTCAGCGCGGGGGCACGGGGAGCGCGACGCCGGGGGCGCGCACGCTGGCCGCGCGCACCGAGCCGCCGGTGAGAAAGAACAGGGTGTCGCTGTCGAAGGTGCCGCCCTGGCCGAAGGCGATGGCGCGCACGTTGGGGCTCTCGGTGACGAGGGGGGTGGTGTCCATCCACGGGTCGGCGGCGCGCACGATGCGGCCCGCGGTCTCGTCGGCGACGTACACGTTGTCGCAGGCGTCGACGGCGAGGCCCGACACGCTGCCGACCCCGCGGAGCACGCCCACGGCGTCGCTGGGCATGAGGTCGCCGAGCACCGTGCGCGTGAGCGTGACGCGGTAGAGCGAGCCGCCCATGACGGTGGAGGCGACGTAGAGCACGCGGCCCGACTGGTCGAAGGCCAGCCAGGTGGGCGCGGTGACGTCGGTGATCATCGGCACCACGTCGACGCCGCCCGCGCGCAGCGTCATGCGAAAGACGCGGTTGCGGGGCGTGTCGCTGAACCACACGGTGCCCTCGGCGTCGACGGCGAGGCCGCCGGCGCGGCCCACGGAGACGCGCAGCGTGGGGGCGCCCGCGTCGCCCGCCGAGGCGGTGTAGATGGCCCCTTCGCCGGGCGCGCCGCCGCCGAGCGTGCCCGACGGCGAGGTGGGCGCCATGGCCATCACGAGGTCGCCCGTGGGGAGGTAGCGCAGCGCCGTGACGTTGCCCGGAAGCGACGGAAACAGCAGCGACCGCGCGTCCATCGCGCCGATGGTGCTCACGTCGCGCAGCGAGGCGACGGCGAGCTGGCCCGCGCCGTCGAAGACGAAATCGGTGGCGTCGGGGAGGCGCTCGTACACGGTCATCGCGCCCACCGCGGCGGTCGGCAGCGCGGTGCAGCGGCCCGCGTCGACGGGCTCGACCGCGTCGGCCGCGTCGTCGCTCGCGTCGGGATTGCTGACGGGCACGTCGGGCTGATCGACGGCGGGGGCGTCGACGGTGGCGTCGGACCCGAGGTCGTTCGCGGTCGCGTCGCTCGACGCGTCGAGGGCCTTGAGCGACTCGTCGGGGAAGCACGCTCCGACCGACGCGGCGCAGAGCGCCGCAAGCATGACGTTTCGTGTGCGAATAGACATCGTAGGGGCGCAGAGCCTCTATCGGTTGCGGGTCCGCGGTCAAGCCGCGCTTGACAACACCCGCCGAAGTCCCATCACGATGCTACCGACGATGACGCTTACACGTTTGCTTGCATTCGCGATCGCCGCGTCGACGCTGGGCGCGTGCGGCGAAGAGGTGACCCGGTACGCGCCCCTCGACGCCAGCGCGTGGGACGCGCGCGGGCCCACGTGGGAGGTGCCCGACGGCGGCGCCGCGGGCTACGGCTTCGTCTCCAACAGCCTCATGAACTCGGTGTCGATCCTCGACCTCGCGGCGCGGCGCACCATCGCCACGATCCCCGTCGGGGTGGTTCCGCTGGCCGAGAACGGGCCGCACCACCTCGCGCTCGACCCCGCGTCGAACGCGTTCTTCACGCCCCTCTCGATGCCCCCCGCGTCGGTGCCGTCGGGGCCCCACGCGGCGCACGGCGCGTCGACGCGCCCGGGCGTTCTCGTGAAGCGCGCCCTCGACGATTTTCGCCTCCTGGGCCGCGTCGACGTCGACGCCAACCCCGGCGACATGGTGCTCTCGCCCGACCGCCGCCGGGTGTTCGTCTCGCACTTCGACCTCTTGCGCGCGCAGGCCAACCCGGGCAACCGCGACGCGCAGCGCTCCAACCTCGTCGTGGTCGACGCCCGCACGATGGAGCGCACGCACACCATCCCCGTCTGCGTGGCCGCCCACGGCATGGTCGTGTCGCCCGACGGAAACACCGTGTACATGGCCTGCTACGGCGACGACGCCCTCGGCGTGGTCTCCTTCGCGGGGCCTACCCCCACGGTGCGCCTCGTGCCCATTCGCAACGAGCTCGCGCAGAACCCCACGGCGCCCACCTACGGCCCCTACGCCATCACGGCATCGCCCGACGGCTCCACCGTGTGGCTCTCGTGCTCGCCGCCCAACCCCTCGGCGGGCTCGCGCGGGCTGCTCATCGCGTTCGACACGCGCACGCAGGCCTTCGACGCCGCGCGCGCCTCCACGTCGCTCATCGGCACGCCCTTCTTCGGCGCCTACGCGCCTGACGGGAGCACCATGCTCATGCCGTTGCAGGGCCGCGACGCGATCGCGCGGGTCACCACCGCGGCGCCGCTGCGCGTGCTCGAGCAGCTGCCGGTGAACAGCGCCGAGTGCGTGCTCCCGCACCAGATCAGCCTCGGCCCCGACGGTCGCTACTACCTCGTCTGCGAGGGCACGCACGACCGTTTGCGTCAGGAGCGCGGCACCGTGCTCGCGCTCGACCCGAGCACCCTCGCGGTGACGGCGCGCTACGAGGTCGGCGTCTTCCCCGACGCGATCTACTTTCTGGGCGGTGCGCGATGAGCCCCCGCGCGCTCCTCGCAGCCCTCGCGCTCGCGGCGGCCTCGTGCGCCGACACCGAGCGCCTCGCGCCCCTCGCCGCGCGCGGCGCCCTCCTCGCCGCCGACGCGCGCGTCACGCGCTCGCAGTACAACAGTTTCTCGTGCCTCACGTGCCACGCGGTGAGCCGCGCCGCGCAGGGGCAGCGCGTCCTGCCCGGCGCACCGCTCACGGGCGCCGCGCGGCGTCCTACGTTCTGGGGCGGCGAGGTCACGCACCTGCGCGAGGCCGTCGAGCGCTGCTGGACGGGCTTCATGCGCGGCGTCCCCGCCGACCTCGACGGCCCCGACGGGCAGAGCCTCGGCGCGTGGCTCGATTCGCTCGCCCCCGAAGGTTCGACGGAGGGCACCGCGGCCGTCACCACCACGTGGCCCCGCGTGGTGCGCGACCCCGGCGAAGGGGGCGACCGCGCCCGCGCGCAGGCCGTGTGGAGCCGCGCGTGCGCGACGTGCCACGGGGCCATCGAGACGGCCGCGGGGCGCATCAGCCCGCTCGCGTCGGTGCTGCCGCGCGACACGATCGTCGAGCACTGCGACGACGACCTCGCGGCCGTGGGCTACACCGACCGCCAGGCGT
Organism: uncultured delta proteobacterium; assembly: GCA_903885885.1. GTDB lineage: Bacteria > Myxococcota_A > Polyangia > Polyangiales > CAISKJ01. Next base: position 346 of record CAISKJ010001058.1, on the reverse strand, counting down.
ACATTCGCGCCATTGTGACCGAGAAGACCCGCCACGGGAGCTTCCTCGGCTACGCGGGCGTGATGCCCCCCTTCTCGACGGAGGCGCTCTCCGACGGCGACATGCGCGACCTCGCGGCGTTCTTTCGCTGCCCCTGAGAGGGCGCAACGCGCGCTGTGCCCGGGCGCTCGTACGGCATAGAGTACGGGTCTCGTGGATCCGCACAAGACAGACACCTCCATCGTGAGCGGCGCCCCCGCGGAGGGCGCCCCCACCGCGCGCCTCCTCGTCGAGGAGACCGGTCGACCGCCGCGCGTGGTGGTGATCCCCGCGGGCGCCGAGGGGCGCGTGGGGCGCGCGGCCGACG
>CAISKJ010001057.1 GCA_903885885.1 uncultured delta proteobacterium | reverse complement strand
TCTTCGGCGTGTGCCTGGGCAACCAGATTCTCGCGCTGGCTGCGGGGGGTGACACCTACAAGCTCAAGTACGGGCACCGCTCGCAGAACCAGCCCGTGCAAGACCTCCTCACGCGCCGCTGTTACATCACCAGCCAGAACCACGGCTACGCCGTGCGCGACGAGTCCCTCGGCGACGACTGGGAGCCCTGGTTCGTCAACGTGAACGACGGCACCAACGAGGGCATTCGCGCCCGCGGGCGCCCGGTGGCCAGCGTGCAGTTTCACCCCGAGGCCTCGCCGGGCCCCGAAGACACGGCGTTTCTCTTCGACGACTTTCTCCGGCTCGCCGGGTCCATGGCGCGAGGTCGATGATGTTCGGTCAGTATCTTCCGAAGAAGCCGCGCAGGGTGCTCATTCTCGGCAGCGGCGCCCTCAAGATCGGCGAGGCCGGCGAGTTCGATTACTCGGGCTCGCAGGCCATCAAGGCCATTCGCGAAGAGGGGATCGCGACCGTCCTGGTCAACCCCAACATCGCCACGATTCAGACCAGCGAGGGCATGGCCGACAAGGTCTATTTTCTCCCCGTTGATCCCGAGTTCGTCGAAGAGGTGATCAAGAAGGAGGAGGTCGACGCGATCACCCTCTCGTTCGGTGGTCAGACGGCCCTCAACTGCGGCGTCGCCCTCGACGACCGCGGCATTCTCAAGAAGTACGGCGTGCGGGTGCTCGGCACGCCCGTCGACACGGTGCGCGACACCGAAGACCGTCAGCGCTTCAAGCAGCGCCTCGACGAGATCGGCGTGAAGACCGCCCGCTCGGCCGCGTGCAACTCGCCCGACGAGGTGCGCGCCGCGGTGCTCGAGATCGGGCTGCCGGTGATCCTCCGCGCGGCGTACTCGCTCGGCGGAAAGGGCAGCGCCATCTGCGAGACGCGCGACGAGCTCGAGGCCGCCCTGGTGCGCGCCTTCGGCGGCGGCACCGCGCAGGTGCTGGTCGAAGAGTCGCTCCGCGGGTGGAAGGAGGTGGAGTACGAGGTCGTGCGCGACGCGCGCGACAACTGCATCACCGTCTGTAACATGGAGAACCTCGACCCCCTGGGGATTCACACCGGGGAGTCGATCGTGGTGGCGCCGTCGCAGACCCTCGACGACGACGAGTACCACATGCTCCGCACCCTCGCGATCAAGACCATTCGCCATCTGGGCGTGGTCGGCGAGTGCAACATTCAGTACGCGCTCGACCCCAAGAGCCGCGACTACCGCGTCATCGAGGTGAACGCGCGCCTCTCGCGCTCGAGCGCGCTGGCCTCCAAGGCCACGGGGTATCCCCTCGCGTACGTGGCCGCCAAGATCGCCCTCGGGTACACGCTGCCCGACCTGCCGAACTCCATCACGCGTCGTACGAGCGCGTTCTTCGAGCCCGCCCTCGACTACATCGTGTGCAAGTTTCCCCGGTGGGACCTGCAGAAGTTTCGCGAGGTCGACACGCGCATCGGCTCGGAGATGAAGTCCGTCGGCGAGGTCATGGCCATCGGCAAGACCTTCCCCGAGGTGCTTCAAAAAGCGCTGCGGATGATCGACATCGGGGTCAACGGCCTCGACCCCGAGGCCTTCGAGTTTGCCGACCTGAAGAGCGAGCTCAAGCACCCGTCGCCGCGCCGCATGCTGGCGCTCGCCAAGGCCTTCGCCGAGGGGATGACCGTCGACGAGGTGCACGCCCTCACGCGCATCGACCCGTGGTTTCTGCACCAGATCGAAGAGGTCGTGCGCTACCGCGGGGCCATCCAGGCGCCCAGCTTCGACCGTGAGGCCCTCGTCGGCGCCAAGAAGCTCGGCTTCAGCGACCGCGCGATCGCCGAGCTGCGCGGCGAGAGCGAGACGCAGGTGCGCGAGGCCCGCCTCGGCCACGGCGTGCGCCCGCACCTCTGCCAGATCGACACCCTCGCGGCCGAGTACCCGGCCGAGACGAACTACCTGTATTTCACCTACCACGCCGACGCCGACGACGTGGCCCCGAGCTGGCGCAAGAAGGTGCTCGTGCTCGGGTCGGGCGCGTACCGCATCGGGTCGAGCGTCGAGTTCGACTGGTGCTGCGTCAACACGGTGAAGGCCGCGCAGGAGCTCGGGTACGAGACCCTCCTGCTCAACTACAACCCCGAGACGGTGAGCACCGACTACGACGTGTGCGACAAGCTCGTCTTCGACGAGATCACCCTCGAGACGGTGCTCGAGCTCTGGGATCGTGAGAAGCCCCAGGGCGTGGTGGTGTCGATGGGCGGCCAGGTGCCCAACAACCTCGCCATCAAGCTCCATCGCGCGGGCGTCAAGGTGCTCGGCACGGCGCCCGAAGACATCGACCGCGCCGAGGACCGGCAGAAGTTCGGCGAGCTCCTCGACGGCCTCGCCATCGCGCAGCCGCGGTGGATGACCACGGCCGACATCTCGGAGACGAACATCACGCAGCTCACCACCGAGCTCGGCGGCTACCCCCTGCTGGTGCGCCCGTCGTACGTGCTCTCGGGCGCGGCCATGTGCGTGGTGCACGAGCCCCAGCACCTCGCCAACTACCTCGCGCGCGCCGTGTCGGTTTCGCCCGATCACCCCGTGGTGATCACCAAGTTCGAAACCAACGCCAAGGAGATCGAGGTCGACGCCGTCGCCGACCACGGCGAGCTGGTGCTCTGGGCCATCAGCGAGCACGTCGAGAACGCCGGCGTGCACTCCGGCGACGCCACCCTCGTGCTCCCGCCGCAGAAGCTCTACATGGAGACGCTGCGGCGCATCAAGCGCATCGCCCGAGACATCGCGCGGGCGCTCAACATCACCGGGCCCTTCAACATCCAGTTTCTCGCCGTCGAGAACGTGGTGAAGGTCATCGAGTGCAACCTCCGCGCGTCGCGGAGCTTCCCCTTCGTGTCGAAGGTCACCGGGGTTAACTTCATCCGCGAGGCCGCGCGGCGCATGCTCGGCGTGGCCACGCCGGTCGAGTGCGAGGCCCTCGAGCTCGACTACGTGGCGGTGAAGGCCGCGCAGTTCTCGTTCTCGCGCCTCGCGGGCGCCGACCCCACGCTGGGCGTCGAGATGGCCTCGACGGGCGAGGTGGGCTGCCTCGGCGACGACCTCCCCGAGGCCCTGCTCAAGGCCCTCATGGCCACGGGCTTTCGCATCCCCAAGAAGGGTGTGCTGCTCTCGCTCGGCCCCGTGGCCGACAAGTACCGCTTCGAGCGCGAGGCGCGCATC
>CAISKJ010001056.1 GCA_903885885.1 uncultured delta proteobacterium | reverse complement strand
CGTGACGCCGCCGTGGGAGATCGATCGCGTCGTGAAGCCGCGCGAAGTGCCAGAGGGTGACGTCGCGGCCTGAGGTCGAGGCGGCCGCGCGCCTACATCACGTCGGCGCCATCGTCACGACGCGGTCTGGCGAACGGGTACCCGCACCAGCAGGCCACGGGCCCCGTCGAAGGTGAGGTCGGCGACCTCGAGAGCGACGAGCTCGCTCCGTCGAAACGCTCCCGCGAACCCGACGAGGATCATCGCGCGGTCGCGAGCGGCGCGGGGCTTTCCGCGTGGGAGGTCGTCGTTGATCGCGCTCAGGTCGGCGACGCTGAGGGGCGTCGCGCGGCGCTGGGCGGTCCCATGGGTGCGACGGATGCCCTCCCACACCGTGCGTACCTCGGGGGTGTCTGCGGGATCGGGGAGGTCGGCGTCGCGATGGGCGGCGCGCACGGCCGAGAGGGCGAGCCCCAACGTTGCGACCTTGCGACCGAGACGGGCCCGATCGGTGAGGTACAGCGCGAGCGTTGCCGCGGCGGCGGGCAGCGCCGAGCGTGTGTGGTCCTCACACCAGCGGGCGAAGACGGCCCACTGCACGCGATACGCGCGACGCGTGTTGGGGGCCTTCGCGGCCTCGACGTAGTCCCGCGCAGCGTCGAGCAGGGCCGCACGATCGAGCTCGGACGTCGGTGCGGGAGCAGGAACGAGAGGGCGCTTTCGCATAGCTGATGTCCGATAGCGTAGATTGTCGGACATTAGGTTTCAGCAACGAATCGCGCTCACCCCCCTACGTTCCACGCCTTCGATGCCCGCGCCCACCGTGACGTTGACGGGCTCGCGAGCGCTTACATCGAGCGCGACGTCGGCCCACGAACGTTGCTCGTCGAAACGCAGCGCGAGTTCGCCCGCAAAGACCGTTACTGGTCGTCGCTCTTCAGGACCTTCGAGCGCTTCAAGCGCATGGTCGACGACACGATCAATCGCTTGCAGATCCCCCACAGCCCTCGCCGTCGATCGAGGTGCATCAGCAGTCTGAGATCGGGCCCAGCGATCGACTCGTAACCCCGGAGCTCCGAGCAGCAATCCTTCGGTGCGACGGGCACTGTTTCGGGTGCAGTGAGACGCGAGAGGGCGTTCTTCAGATCGAGCACATCGTTCCGCACAATCACGGCGGAGACCTGGTGGAGTCGAACCTCCAGGTGCTCTGTCGGGCCTGCAACCAGCGCAAGCTCGACGCGACGATCGACTTCCGCACGTACCGTCTCTCAGATCGCCGCCAAGGCGATCGAGAGTTCGCGACAGCAGGAGCAGCAGAAGCTCAAGAAGTAGCTCCGCATCGCTCGCCTCGGCGCCAATTACATCACGCCAGGAAGCACGCTCCCCACCACGCTCGCGCGAGGCGTTGAAGAGCCCCCGCTCTTCGCGCTCGCGACGGCGAAGACGGTGAAGAAGGGCGCTCCGTCAGACGTAGACCTCGATCGCCGCGCCACCGAGATTCGCTCGAAGGCGCGGCGATGTTCGAGACGATCGGCACGGGAGCCGGAGGAGCGAGACCGTGGGGACCGTTTACACGCGTGGTTCGAAGCTGTGGATCGGGTACATCGACCTCACCGGCAAGCAGCGGTGCGTGTCGTCGGGGTTCCCTGTCGGCGAGGAGACTCGCGCGCGAAAGCTCCTCGAGAAGATCGAGGCGAAGGTCGCGCAAGATCGCGACGAGGGACGCCGCCCCGAGGGGCCGCTGACGGTGCGTCTCTACGCTGCACGCTGGCTCGAGGCGCGTGTTCGCGAGGGCCTCTGGTCGGTGAAGGACGACGAGACGCGCCTCCGACTCCACGCGCTCCCGACGCTCGGCGACATGGTTCTGCGCGACGTTCGCCCGCGACACCTGCAAGAACTTTTTCAGGACCTCAAGACGAAGGTCGGCGGCGAGAAGAAGCAGCTCGCACCTCGCACCGTGCGCCACGTCTACGGCGTGCTGCACGCGATGTTCGAGTGCGCCGTCGCGGACGAGCTCATCGACTCGAATCCGTGCGTGCTCAAGAAGAACGCGCTGCCGAAGAAGATCGACAAGAACCCCGCGTGGCGCTCCGGCGCGATCTTCACGCGCGAGGAGGTCATCGCGATCATCTCCGACAAGGGCATCCCCGACGATCGGCGCGTCGTCTACGCGATGGAGTTCCTCGGCGGCATGCGCTTCGGCGAAGTCGCAGCGCTCCGCTGGAAGCACTACCAGAAGGACGTCGCGCCCCTCGGGAAGCTCGTGATCGCGCGCTCCTACAACACCAAGAAGCGCGTCGAGAAGGGCGTGAAGACCGAGCGCCCGCGCGAGATGCCCGTGCACTCGACGCTCGCGCGCATCCTCGCCTGGTGGTGGTCCTCGGGCTGGGAGACTTCGTTCGGCCGCGCGCCCACCGCCGACGACCTCATCGTGCCCTCGCGCTCGGGCATGAATCGCAACTCGAACCACGGCCTCAAGCGCTTCCACGAGGACCTGGAGCGTGTCGGCCTCCGCCCCCGTCGACAGCACGACGCGAGGCGCACGCTCATCTCGCTCGCGAGGGCCGACGGCGCGCGGGGCGAGATCTTGGAGTGGTGCACCCACTCGCCCAAGGGCGACATCATCAGCCTCTACACCACCCTCCCCTGGGCGACATTCTGCGAGGAGGTCGCGAAGCTGAAAATCGAGACGCCGCCTCCGTCTGTTCCGCCCCCCGAAGACCCCGAAAAAGAGGGGCATGCGGATGGTTTACTACAGCTTTTACTACAGCCGTGTAAGTCCGCGGAATCTCAGACGAAAAATGGCGGAGAGGGCGGGATTCGAACCCGCGGTACCCTTTCGAGTACACCGCATTTCCAGTGCGGCGCCTTAGACCACTCGGCCACCTCTCCAGGTGGAACTCGCGCACTCCCTCGAGTGTTGTGCACCCCCGTTGAGGGTTGCGTGCGCGATCGGTCTAGAAACTTTGGCGGAGAGCAAGGGATTCGAACCCTTGGTACCTTTCGGCACACCTGATTTCGAATCAGGCACCATCGACCACTCGGACAGCTCTCCGTCGGCGAACCTATCAAACCGACCCGGCTTGTCAACGATTTCGTCGCTTGGCCTCACGCCTCACCCGAAAGAAGGCGCGCAGGATCTCGCCGCAGGCCTCGGCGCGCACGCCCGCGACCACTTCGAACTGATGGTTGAGCCGCGGGTCGCTGCCAATGGAGTAGAGCGAGCGCACCGCCCCGGCGCGCAGATCGTCACAGCCGTACACCACCCTTGAGATGCGGGCGTTCACGAAGGCCCCCGCGCACATCGGGCAGGGCTCGAGGGTCACCACGGCGGTTACGCCGTCGAGGCGCCAGCTCCCGCGGTCGTGGGCCACGCGGCGCATCGCGAGCACCTCGGCGTGCGCGGTCGGGTCTTCGAAGAGCTCGCGGAGGTTGTGCGCGCGCGCCAGCACCACGCCCCCCTCGTCGACCAGCAGACACCCGACGGGAACCTCGCCCCGCAGCGCCGCCACGCGCGCCTCGTCGAGGGCCTCACCCATGAGAGACTCGTAGTCGATCACCGCGGGTCTGCCTCGCGGCGCACGTTGAACACCCCCATGGCCTCGGCCACCGTCTCGTCGGGCTGCGACGGGTGAAACGCGCGGATCGACGCCACCCCGACGCGGCCGCCCACGCGCCGCACCGTGCCCACCGCGTAGAGTTCTTCGAGGCGACCGGGGCGAAGGTAGTCGACGCGAATGTCGATGGTCGAGACGCGGTCCGCGAGGTTGAGCATCGACCACACCGCGGCGCCCCCCGTGGCGTCGAGCAGCGTCGCGATCACCCCCCCATGGAGCGCAGGGCGAAACGGGTCGCCCACGAGCTCTTCGCGAAACGGCAGCCGCATCTGCGCCGTGCCCTCGCCAATCACCATCAGCTCCATTGCCAGAAAGCGGTTGAAGGGGATGCCCCGGGCGAAAAACTCCTTGATGCGCGCTACCGAATCGTCATCCATCGTAGATTGAAGCCCCTTCGCGAAGGTCACGTACAACACCCCATCGCCCGCGTCAGCACCGCGGCGCCCCGCGCGCGTGGTTAGCTTTGTTGACAGCACCACCGCCCCTCCCAGAAGGAGACTCCACCACCATGAAGCGCTCGCTCCTTCCCCTGCTCGCGATCTTCACCCTCGCCCTCCCCGCCGCAGCGCAGACCCCGTCGCGCAGCGCACCGCCCCCCGCGAGCCCGCGCGTGCAGCCCGCGCAGGCGCTCCCGCAGCAGACGCCCCCCGCCCCGACGCCTCCCCAGACGGGCATCTGCTGTTGCCGCGTGTGGTCGCACGGGTGGCAGTACTCGTGGCGCCCCAACGGTGAGTGCACCACCCAGAGCGGCAGCTGCGTCACCCCCGACCACTGCTAGTCGCCACGATCACCGCGACCGGCCGCCACGCTCGGCGTTGCGCGCCGCGATGCGCGCCGCGTCCTCCGCCGCCGTCACCCGCAGCGCCCACGTCACCCCGAACGACAGCATCGCCATTCCGACCGGGCTCAGCGCGCTGAGCATCCGCGCCGCCGTCGACCCTTCCGGCGCCAGCGCGTGCAGCCACGGAAACGCCACGCCGCAGATCGTCGCAGGAAACACCGCGAGGTACACCGCGCGGCGGTTCTCCGGCGCCGTGGTGAGAAACGACGCCACCGTGAGCCCCACGATGGTCGACAGCTGATTCGAGAAGAGGTCGCCCGCCGGATCCTCCGAGCGGTACCGCAGCCCGAGCCAGGCGTGAAACATCAGCACCAGCAGCGCCCCGAGCGCGCCCACCGCGGAGATCCACCGCGTCGGCTCGTCGTGGCCACGCACCGTGCGCTGCGTCGACGCTTCCTTCTCTCCGCTCGTGCTCATCGACCGCGGGCGATGGAACACCCTTCGCGCGGCGCCTTCAACCGGTAACCACAGCCTCTTCGCGCAGCCCGCACAGAAAGCGCACCCGGGCCTCGGCCTTCGGCACGAACGACGCGAGGTCGGCATACTCGCGCAGCGTGTGAAACCCCTCGCCCCGCGGGCCCAGCCCGTCGATCGAAGGCACGCCCGCGTCGGCCGTCGTCGCCGCATCGCTGCCACCGCCCTGCAGCGCGCACTCGCCGTCGCCGAGGCCCGCCGCGCGCTGACACGCCGCGTACCGCGCGCACAGCGCCGCGCTCTCGGCCGTGCGCTCGAGCGAAGAGCGCGCGACGCCCCCCTCGAGCTCGATCGCGGTGCCCTCGACCGCCGCCTCGCGCGCCAGGGCGCGCAGCGACGCCATGAGCGCGTCGGCGTCGGCCCGCGCGGCGTAGCGAAAATCAACCTCGGCCCGCGCGCGGTCGGGCACGGTGTTCTTGCCGATGCCGCCCTCGACGCGGCCCACGTTCACCGTCACACCGCGGTCGTAGTCGGTGAGCGCCTGCGCGCCGTCGATCCACCGCGCGAGCGACCACAGCGCGTTGGCGCCCTCGCGGTGCGCGTTGCCCGCGTGCGCGGCCCTCCCCCGCGCGTGCACCGTGACCGCCCCCGTGCCCTTGCGCCGCGTCACGATCGCGTCGCCCGCGCGCCCCGCTTCGAACACCATCGCGCACGAGGCGCCCCGCGCCACGTCGCGCAGCAGCGCGTAGCTCTCGGGCGACCCGACCTCCTCGTCGCTCACCACCGCGAAGGTGAGCGGGAGCCCTTCGAGCAGCCCCGCGCGGCGCATCGCCTCGAGCGCGAAGCCCACCACCACGAGGCCTCCCTTCATGTCGAGCACGCCGGGGCCGCGCGCGCGATCACCCTCGACGCGATACCCCGCGAACGACTCGCGCGAGAACACCGTGTCGATGTGGCCGACGAGCACCGCGCCGCCCTCGCCCGCCGCCCGCGCGTTGTGAAAGAAGAGGTGATCGCCGAAGCGCGCGCTCGGCACCACCTCGCACGCGAGCCCCAGGGCCTCGCGCAGCACCGCGCCCGCCGCGTCGACGCCGCGCTTGTCCGCCGTGTGCGACGACGCCTCGACGAGCGCGCGGAGCCAACGCTCCATCTCCGGTCGCTGCCCCCTCAGCCAGGTGAGCGCTTCGTTCATGCCACTCTCATTTCACGTCCGCGCGCCGATGAGAAGCACAGGGGCCGAGATGACAGGATACGTCATGTCGGCGTTTGCGCGCGCCCATCGGTGCCGTTAGTCTCCTCGGCGCTCCCCAAACGCTGCGAGGCGACGTTGCAACACCGTTTGCGCGTCTTGCGTGACCACGGAGATACTTCCGATGCCGTCGAAGATCCACACACGCGCGCTCAGCCTCGCCGACCAGGCGCTCCGCAACGGCCCCTGGCGCGACACCCCGTGGGACGAGCGCTCGCGTCGCTTCGGCTCGGCGCTCCTCACGGCCCTTCGCGAGTCGCTCGCCACCCTCCAACCGATGACGGCCGTGAGCGCGGCGTGCACCGCGGCGCGCAGCGAGCTCCCCCTGGCCTCCGGGGTGTTTCACGAAACGTGGTCGCGCGTGGTCATGGTGTGGGCCGTGCGCGAGCTCGTGCGCGCCGCCCACGCCGAAGCCGACGACGCCCTGCGCGACGAGCTCCTGCGCCTCGCGTCGGAGCTCGCCGCCGCGACCGCGCAGCTCTCGTCCGTCGAGGGCTCCGTGGCCGCCGCGCAGCTGCCCTTCGAACAGATGGTCGACGCCGCGCGCGAGGCCTTCAACCGCACGCGCGACGGGCTCCCCTTCCCCGCCGACGAGAAGCTCTTTCTCAACGCGTACGTGCACCAGCTCAAGCACATCGCGTCGCTCCTCGCCGTCGGGGGCCACTCGGTCGACAGCCTCGTGCGCGGGGCCGTCTCTCGCACCGACCGCGCCGTGCGCCGCGACGGCCTCGCCGCCTGGGTCGAGGCCCCCATCGCCGCACGCCAGACGTGGACGCAGCGCGGCCTCGCCGAAGCCGCGTGGGCGCTCGCCTCGCAGGTCGCGCGCGAGCAGGGCCGCAGCGACAACTCCCGCGACATCTGCCTCTGGCTGGCCCGCACCGCGTGTCAGCTCATGGCCCGCATCGACCGCGTCGGGCAATGGGTGCCCGCCACCAGCCTCGACGTCACCGCGCCCGCGCCGAGCGCGCCCGCAGCCCCCGCTCCCGCCCTGAGCCCCTCGCCGCAGGAGCCCACGGCCTCGAAGACCACGGAGAAGAAGATGGACAACGCCAAGCTCAATCCCATGCTCAAGACCCTCGAAGTCGACGCCACCGAGGCCGCGTGGCGATTGGCCGGCTCGCAGTTCGTCAAGCTCGCCAAGGAGCCCATCGTGGCGCTCCTCTCGCGCCACCTCGGGCCCGGCGACGAGTCGCTGCGCGCGCGCATCGCCACGTTCCTCGACACCGAGCTCGGCACCGCGCTCCTCTCGGGCGTTCTCTCGGCGGGCCTCTCGGCCATGCCCCTGCCCGCCAACAACGTCTCGCAACAGCTGGCGCGCGAGCTCCGCGTGCGCTCCATGGCCGCCACCGGCGACGTGATCGCCGACGTGCTCATGGGCCCGCTGCGCCAGGTCGCGGTGATGTACCTCCAGGGCCAGCCCGGCGTCGCGCCGTCGGAGCCCGCGGGCCTGCCCCCGAGCGCCCTCGTCGACGCGCTCAAGGTCGCCTCGGGTCAGGCCTCCGAGGTCGTCGAGCCCGCCAAGGCCGGCTGAGCTCACTCACTCAAACACCTTCTTTACAGACACTTCAGCGCGTCGATGGTCACTCCCACTCGATGGTGGCGGGGGGCTTCGACGAGATGTCGTACACCACGCGGTTCACCCCGCGCACCTCGTTGATGATGCGCGACGAGATGCGCGCGAGGAGCTCGTGCGGCAGGCGCGCCCAGTCGGCCGTCATGCCGTCGGTGCTCTGCACCGCGCGCAGCGCGCACACGCGCTCGTAGGTGCGCTCGTCGCCCATGACACCCACCGTGCGCACCGGGAGCAGCACCGCGAAGGCCTGCCACACCGACTCGTAGAGGCCCGCCTCGCGGATCTCGTGCTCGACGATCGCGTCGGCCGCGCGCAGCACCTCGAGGGCCTCTTCGGTCACCGCGCCGAGCACGCGGATCGCGAGCCCGGGGCCCGGAAAGGGCTGGCGCCACAGCACGCCGCGCGGAATGCCCATCGCCTCGCCCGCGGCGCGCACCTCGTCTTTGAAGAGCTCGCGCAGCGGCTCGATGAGCGACAGCTTCATGTGCTCGGGCAGGCCCCCCACGTTGTGGTGGCTCTTGATCACCGCGCTCGGTCCCTTGAACGACACGCTCTCGATCACGTCGGGGTAGAGCGTGCCCTGCACGAGGTGGGTCACGTTCTCGATCTTCGCGGCCTCCTCGTCGAACACCTCGATGAACACGCGCCCGATGATCTTGCGCTTGGCCTCGGGGTCGCTCACCCCCGCGAGCGCCGTGAGAAAGCGCTCGCGCGCGTCGATCACGCGCAGGTCGAGGTGAAACGTGTCGCGGAACACGCGCTCCACCTGCTCGCGCTCGCCCATACGCAGCACCCCGTTGTCGACGAAGATGCACGTGAGCCGGTCGCCCACCGCGCGCTGCGTGAGCACCGCGGCCACCGAGCTGTCGACACCGCCCGAGAGCCCGCAGATCACCCTGCCCTCGGGGAGCGCGTCACGAATGCGCTGCACGGCCTCGTCGATGAACACACCGGGGTTCCAATCGGGGTGCAGGCCCGCCACTTCGAAGAGAAAGGCCGACAGGATGTCTCCGCCGCGCGGGGTGTGCACCACCTCGGGGTGAAACTGCACGCCGTAGATGCGCTTCGCGAGGTTGCCCACCGCCGCGAAGGGCGACGAGCGCGACGTGCCCAGCACCTCGAAGCCCTCGGGGAGCGACACCACGCGGTCGCCGTGCGACATCCACACGTCGATGACCTCGCCCGCGGCGAAGCGCGCGAGCACGCCCACGGGCTTGTCGATGGTCACCTTCGCGGGGCCGTACTCGCGGTGGTCTGCGCGCTCGACGAGGCCGCCGAGGGTGTGCGCGGTGATCTGCTCGCCGTAACAGATGCCGAGCACCGGCACGCCGAGCTCGTACACCCCCGGGTCGACGCCCGGTGCGCCCGCGTCGAACACGCTCGACGGACCGCCCGAGAGGATCACCGCGCGCGGCGCGCGACGGCGGATCTCGGCGAGCGAGAGGGTGCAGGGTTGGATCTCGCAATACACCGACTGCTCCCGGATGCGCCGGGCGATGAGCATCGTGTACTGCGAGCCGAAATCGAGGATGAGAACGTGCGGGCGGTCCATGGCGCGCGGACTCTAGCCCGTACGGTCGCCGCGCCGCCAACGCGCGTCACGCTTCGTCGTCGCCGCCCCGCGCGAGAATCCTTCGAATGGTCTTTCGATCGACGCCGAGCGCCTCGGCGGCCTGCGTCTTGTTGCCCCCGAGGCGCGCGACGACGGCGCGCGCGTAGCTCAGCTCGAGCTCCTCGAGCGAAGGTACGCCATGCGCGAAGAGGCTCTCCCAAAGGGCCGCGAGCGACATCGGCGCATCGACCGCGGTGCGCGCCACGCCATCGTCACCCACGATGGGGGGGAGGTCGCGCGGGAGGATCACCGCGCCCGGCGCGAGGGCCCGCGCGCGCAGCACGGCCGACTGGAGCTCCCGCACGTTGCCGGGCCACGCGCGGCGCGTGAGCTCGGCGAGCGCCTCGGGCGAGAGGCGCTTGCGGCCCCCGTCGGGGCCGTGCGCGAGAAAGTGCTCCGCCAACAGGGGGATGTCGTCGCGTCGGGCCCGCAGCGGCGGCACCGTGACCTCGATCACCCGCAGGCGAAACAAGAGGTCTTCGCGGAAGCGCCCTTCGGCCACCATGCGGTCGAGGTCGCGGTGCGTGGCGCACACCACCCGCACGTCGACCTTCACCACCTCGTCGGACCCGACGGGGCGCACCTCGCCGTCTTGCAGCACCCGCAACAGCTCGGCCTGCACCCGCGGCGGCGTGTCGCCCACCTCGTCGAGAAAGAGCGTGCCCCGGTGGGCGCTCTGCAAGAGCCCCTTGCGCGCCGCGACGGCGCCCGTAAAGCCCCCGCGCGCGTGGCCGAAGAGCTCGCTCTCGAGCGTGCCCTCGGCGAAGGCCGAGCAGTTGACGGGCACGAACGCGCCCGCCGACCGCGGGCCGTACCGATGAATGGCGCGCGCCACCCACTCCTTGCCGACGCCCGTCTCGCCGCGAATGAGCACCGGCGCCGCCGACGCGGCCGCGCGCGCCACCGTGCCGTAGAGCGCCACGATCGCCGGGCTGCGACCCACCACCGCGTCGGGGGCGTGCCGCGGGGCTCCGTCGGGGGCCTGCGCCCGCACCGCCGCCGCGTGCTCGAGGGCGCTCTGCAGCGCCTCGACGAGGGCCTGCGCGGTGGCCGGCTTCGGGAGGTAGCTCATCGCTCCGCGGTCGACCGCGCGCACCGCGTCGTCGAGCGTGACGTAGTTCGTGAGCAGGATCACCGCGATCTCGGGGCGCCCCTGCCGCAGCGCATCGAGCAGCGAGAAGCCGTCGGAGCCCGGCATGTTGACGTCGGTGACCACACACTCGACGCGCTCCTGATCGATCACCGAGAGGGCCTCGCGCGCGCTCGTCGCCGACGTGACCCGCCAGCGCGTGTGCGCCAGCAGCCGTTCGGTGAGCTCGAGCGTGTCGGG
>CAISKJ010001055.1 GCA_903885885.1 uncultured delta proteobacterium | reverse complement strand
CCCGCGACGCCCGACGTTGCCGACGTGCCCGCGACGCCCGACGCGGCCGACGTGCCGGTGACGCGCGACGCGGCCGATGTGCCGGCGACGCCCGACGTGCCCGCGATCACCTTCACGCTGGCCACGACCGGCTACGAGCTCACGTCGCGCGTGGGGAGCGGCAACGGCACCGACCGCTCGCAGCTCTGCAACAGCAACGAGGTGATGGTCGGCCTGCGCATCCGGTGGAGCCCGGCCGTCTTCGTGTACGGTCTCGCCGCGCGCTGCGCGGTGCTGCGCGCCGACGGCACCCTCGGCCCCGCGCGCGAGCTCGGGTACAACGGCCCGGGTTGGCCCATCAACAACGACGTCGACGACTGCCCCGCGGGCGCGATGGTGGTGGGGCTCGTGGGCCGCTCCGGGGGCGCCGTCGATCGCCTCGGTATGCAGTGCGCGCCCATCGCGCCCTGGCTGGCGACGCGCACCGTCACGGCCACCACGCCCGAGCGCGGCGGCGGCGGCGGCACGGGCTTCTTGAGCGCGTGCCCCATGGGCTTCGTCGGGCGCGGCGTGCTCTTCGACGAAGACGGCTTCGCGGCCGCCATCGCGCGGCTCCAGCTCTCGTGCGTGCGGGTCACCCGCACGCCGTAGCGGCTCACCGCGGCGCGTCGGCGAGCGCGTGGAGCTCGCCCGAGAGGTACACCCGCGCGCCCTCCGGCGGGGCGTGCGCGATCGCGCGCAGCGCGCGGGCGACGGTGCGACCCTCGATGGGCCGCGCCGCGAAGGGCTTGAGCAGCGGGGCGAGGGCGCCCGTAATGGCCAGCGCCGCGCGCTCGGCGGTGCGCTGCTCGGTGCGCTCGCCCACCAGGAGCGACGGGCGCACGATGGCCAGCGAGGCGAAGCCCAGCGTGCGGAGGTGCGCCTCGACCTCGCCCTTCACGCGGTTGTAGAACGTCCACGAGGCGGCGTCGGCGCCGAGGGCCGTCACCACGTAGAAGCGCGTCGCCCCCGCGGCCTTCGCGGCCGCCGCGAAGCGCGCTACGGCGTCGAAATCGACGGCGCGGAAGGCCTCGCGGCTGCCAGCCCGGGCGATCGTGGTGCCGAGCGCGCAGAACGCGTCGGTCACGCCCGCGAGGGCGCTCGGGTCGAGGGCGGCGAAGTCTACCGTGCGCTGCGCGAGCTTCGGGTGCGCGCGGTCGAGCGGGCGCCGACCCACCGTCACCACGGATGCGAAGTGCGCGTCTTCGAGCAGGGCGTCGACGAGCTGACCGCCCACCATCCCCGTCGCCCCTGCGATGCCTGCGATGCGAGTGTTCACAAGCGGGGAGGATCGCACGACTGCGATTGACGCGGCGCATCCCTTCGGCTCTCATCGCGCGCGAAAGAGGGAGCGTGGTGATGGTTTCTACTCGGTCGCGTTTCGTGGGTCTCGTGTTGCTCACGGTCGGGTGTCAGTCGATGGGTGGCCTCATGGGGGGCCGCGGGGGCGGCGGCGTGCAGATCAGCGGGTCGTGCCAGGGCGACCTCGGCACCACCGCCGCGGCGGCCAAGCTCGAGAACTTCATCGCCTCGTCGGTGGCCTTCGCGGGCGCCGCGACGGAGCTCGACACGAGCCTCCGCACGACCTGCCTCCGCATGGGCTCGGACCTGCGCATCTCGGCCAACGAGATGGCCGCCACGGGCAGCGAGAACCCTACGCAGAAGGCCTGTGAGCGCGTCGTGCGCGAGATCCGCAGCGAGCTCGCGGCCCTGCGCTCGGCCTCCGCCGCGGTGCGCGTCACCGTCGACGTGCAGCCCCCGCGCTGCGAGGTCAGCATCGACGCGTACGGCCGCTGCGCCGCGAGCTGCGACGCGAGCTTCACCCCCGGCAGCGCCGACATCCGCTGCGAGGGCGGCGAGATCCGCGGCACCTGCTCGGGCCAGTGCACCGGCCGCTGCGCCGCCGAGGTGAGCGGCAGCTGCGCCGGCGCCTGCGAGGGCACGTGTTCGGGCGGCTGCTCGGGCGTCTGCAACGGCGTGTGCGAGGGCACCTGCGCCTCCCGCGACGCGCGCGGCAACTGCAACGGCGCCTACTCGGGCACCTGCCGCGGCACCTGCTCGGCGGGCTGCACCGGCGGCTGCGCGGGGCGCTGCGAAGTGAGCGGCCAGGCGAGCTGCTCGGGCGAGTGCCGCGGCGGCTGCTCCGTCGCGTACACCGAGCCCCGCTGCACCGGCCGCGTGGTGCCCCCGCGCGTGAGCGCCGACTGCCGCGCCTCCTGCGACGCGCGCCTCGACGCGCAGGCCACCTGCACCCCCGCGCAGGCCGTGCTCCGCGTCGACGGCGCCGCGGCCGACGCCGCCGCCCGCGTGGCGCGCCTGCAGACCGCCGTGGCCAACAACTACGGGCAGGTCCTCGACGTGGCCGCGCGCCTCGCGCGCGTGGGCGAGTCGGGCGGTCGCCTCGCGGGCGCCATCGGCGACCTCCCGGGCGCCGTCTCGACGCTG
>CAISKJ010001054.1 GCA_903885885.1 uncultured delta proteobacterium | reverse complement strand
TGGCTCCGAGGTCGGTGTCGCAACCCCTCGAACGCCTATGCCGACAGCGAAATTCCCGCGCCATCGTTCCGTCGGATCGAATCTGTGATGAATAATCCGGGTTCAACACGCGGCGACGCGTTGCGTGCGCCATCGGCGCCTCGCGCAACCCGCGATGCGCGTGTCGTCTGTTCGCGCAGGGCCCTTTGCCCGGTGCGAAGACCTTGTAGTTGCCCGGTGGTGATGCCGCGGGACGCAGCGAACCGACGGCGCCCCCCGCCCGATGCGCTCCGCACGCGCCCCGAACCCGTCGGGCGCGGCGGTGAGGGCTTCCGCAACGGGGCGATGGCCTTCCGCAACGGCGCGGAGGGCCATTTCCCCGGCAATGTGGGCACCGGGGAGCGCCCGGCGGCCTCCCGTGGGCGCGCCGGAGCCCCCGCCGACGCGTGCGGAGGGCCATTTTCGCGGCGCCGGGGCCGTTGCGGAGGCTGCGGAGGGTCCCCGGTGCGTTGCGGAAGCCCGTGGACACTCCACAAAACGCCGCGATAGCGTCTCCGACCGTGGAGTTTCTCGTGTCGCACCTTCGCGGCCCGACTCCACGATCGGAGACGTTGTCACCCACATGGCCCTCGCGAACGGCACTCCCTCCCAGGACACCCTCGACCGCACCCCCGCCCGCGCGCTGACCTTTCTTCTCGCCGTTGGGCGCACCCCCGCGATCTGGGGCGCCCTCCAGACGCGGGGATACGGCGACGCCGAGCACGGCTCGGGGTGGCAGAAGCTCCTCGCGGTCGACCCCTCGCGGGCGAAGTCTTCGCCGGTCGGGGGGAGCGCCGACCCCGCGGTGCGCGAAGCCTTCGCGAAGGTCGACAAGTGGGACAACGAGACCCTCCCCATCGTCGACGTGGCGCTCGCCAATCGCGTGCCCGAGGCGCACGCGTTCTTCTTCGCCGACGGTCTCGCGCCGGCCGACGGCGCCGAGTCGGTGCGCGTCGTCACGACCTTTCTCGACCGCGCCGACGCCCTCGAAGCTCACGCCGCGGAGAAGCCCGGCGCGGGCTCGAAGAAGGGCGCGAAGGCGGCAGACACACCGGCCCCGCCGCCGTTGACCTCGGCGCAGGCGAAGGCCGCGATCGAGCTGCTCGAAGCGCGCGGCGTGACCGCCGAGGCGCGCAAGACGGCGCGCGGGTGGCTCACCACGCTGAAGAAGGGACCCGAGGTGCGCCCCGCGGAGGCCTCCGCGACCGGCTCGACCGAGGCGCGCCGCGCGGCCTCGCTGGCGCTCTACAACTGGCTCAACGAGTGGACCACCATCGCGCGCAAGGTGATCACGCGGCGCGACCACCTGCTGGCGCTCAAGCTCGCCGCGCGCAAGAGCCCGAAGCCCCGCGCGGCGAAGCCCGACGCGCCGAAGTAGCTCCCCAGGCGAGCGCGCGACGCGGCGCTCGTTACGCCCGCCACGTCTTCGCGCCCATCACGTTTCCCATCGACCTTGACGTCGTCCGCGCGCGTGGGGCATGCATCGCGTCCCATGTCGGACTTCACGCTTCGCGTAGAGAATTTCCGCGCGCTTCGCCGTCTGGAATGGTCTCCCTCGGGGCTGTGCCTGCTCTGCGGGGCCAACGGAACGGGCAAAACGACGGTGCTCGACGCGCTGTGGTTCCTACGCATGCTCTTCGAGCGGGGCATCGAGGAGGCGCTCGCGAGCGTCGATGGGCAGTATCTTCGCAACGTCGAGAGTTCTGACGACGAGCCCGTCGTGTTTGAACTGCGGGTCGAGGACGTCACCTGGCGGCTCCGCTTTCCTGCGGCCAACGCGGGTCTCAAGGGCTTCTTCGGAGAGGAACTCTTGCGAGGCGATGCGGTGGTCGCGCGCGCTCCCATGTTCAGCGAGCGCTGGTACCTCGGCGCCGAGGCGCACCCGCACGACGAGAACCGATGCTTTACCAGGGTGCTCAGCGATCGCGGCGACCACCCGTGGCTCCGCCCCCTCGCCGACCTGCTCCATCGCACACGCACCTATGGCACCTACGGGCTCGAGCAGGTGACACGCGGCGACGCCGACGCGCGCGTGTCCTTCCTCGCTTCCAGCGGGCGAAACCTCTGGTCGGTGCTGGCGAGCTGGCGCGCCTCTCCGGTCATGTACCGCAACCAGTTCGAGTGGGTCATGGCAGAGGCCCGGCGCGCGTTCCCCGGGCTTATTCAGACGGTAGAGTTCGACCGTGGACAGCCGCTGATCTTCGCGCCGGGCATGCTCGAGCCCGACATGGGCTTGCCTCCTCGACGCATGGCCGACGGACTGCTCACCGGGCTCCTGCACCTGACCGCCATCGCGGGCGCCCCTGACGGCGCGATCGTCGCCTTCGACGAGGTCGAGAACCTGCTCCATCCCCACGCGATCCGGTCGTTGCTCCGCGCGATGCGCGCTCGGGCCGATGAACACGCCCTGACGATCATTCTCACCACCCACTCGCCCATCGTCATGAACGAGTTTCGCGACGACCTGGAGCGGGTGTACGTGCTCGAACCCGCCGAGGGCGCAGACACGGTGCCCACCGCGATGACGTCGCTCCACACCGAGGAGTGGCTCGCGCAGGCGCGCCTGGGCACCCTCTACGATCGCCTCGCGTTCGGCTCGCCGTTGCGTGATAGCGACGCGTCGTGAACGTCGCGCTGCTGGTCACAGGCAAGACCGAGTGGCACGGCCTCGGCCCGGCGCTCGAACGGCTGTTCCCCGGTCATCCGTTTCGAATGTACCCCTCGAAAGGCGAGGTCGCGTCGTTCGGGGAGGCGTTTCCGTTCAACGGGTTCACGACCGCCGAGCTGAAGGCCGAGCACCGTAGCAGGCCGCCCGAGGCCGCGTCGGAGCTCGTCTCGCGCGCAGCGATCGCAGCGTTTGAAGACAACGACCTCGTGGTCATTCTCGATGATCTCGAGGTCTGCAATCGTGAGACTCCCGCGTTGGCCCTCGACGTCTTCCGCGCGGCGGTGTGTGCGCACCTCGCCGACATTCGAGGGGCTTCACTTCGAGGACGAACGGCAGAGCGACTTCGTGAGCGCGTCTCGCTCCATCTCGCGGCACCGATGATCGAGTCCTGGTTCTTCGCGTATCCCGACGCGCTCCGCGCGTACTGTCAGCTCGCTGCGATTCCTGCGCTCGCTCAGGGCGACCCGGAGGACTTTTTCACCGCAGACTCGATGTACGACGCGGCTACCGAGTCTCACTGTTTGTGCTGGGTGACCGACGGCCGCGAGAAAAATAGGCGCCCCAAGTGGCTGGGCGACGTCGATCGGCGTCGTCATCCCAAGGGGTATCTCCAGTGGCTCTGTCGCGATCCGCAGGCTCCGACCTGCACGCGCTACTCTGAATCCGAGATCGGTCTGGGCGTCACGCTCCTGAAGCGCCTCGAGTGGCGGGAGGTGCTGGGGGGATCGGTGCCCCGCATGCGATACCTCGCCTCGATGGTCGACGACATCGCCGATGCGCTCGGACAGCCACCGTGCACAGGCTCGTTGTCGCCCGCGCAGCTCCACCCGCTCACCTCCCGGCGTACACCCCGCCCGAGCCCGGTTTTGCGCAACCTGTAGGGGCTCTCGGCCGCGCCGCTCTCGACATCATCCGTCAGGGTATGTCTACACAGAGGTAGCCGCGAACGCGGAGTGCTTCGTATCCTCGCGCACCTATGGGCATGGTGAGCACAGCGGTTGCGTCGTTGAACTTCGGCTTCCTGCGCGCGGTGGATCCCTCGTTGGAGACCACCGCGGCGCAGGCCGAGCGGCTGTTGCACGTCGACGCGGCGGCCTGCGTGGCGAAGCTCCGCGCGCTCGTCGAGATGCTCGGCGGCGTGGCCCTCTCGACGCTGGGGGTGAGCCCCGCGGGCATGATGCTCAACGACCGCATCCGCGAGCTCACCCGCATGGGCGCCCTCACGGGCGAGGTGCGGGCGATGTTTGTCGCCGTGCGCGACGCGGGCAACGACGCCGTGCACGAGAACATCGCCACGCCGAGCGAGGCCTTTCGCATGCTGCGCTTCGCGTGGCACCTCGCCGTGTGGTGCCGACGCACCGTCGCGCCGGGCACCTTCAAGGCGCCCCTGTGGACGGAGGTGCCCGACCCCACGGAGCCGCAGCGCGCGCTCGCGGCGCAGGTGGCCGAGCTGACGCGCGCGCTCGACGAGGCCCGCAAGACCGCCGACGCGACCCGCGGTGAGGTTCGCTCCCTCGCCGACGAGCGGGCGGCGTTTCGCGCGCAGCTCGACGAGGCGCTGCGCAGCGCCCGGGCGGCCGACGAGGAGCGCGCCCTCTGGGCCACGCTGGCCGACGAGGCCGCGGCGCAGTTGCAGGCCGCCATGGCGCAGAAGGCGGCGGAGAACACCGACGCCACACTCTCGCGGGCGCAGGAGGCCGGGAGCGCCGAGGCCCTCGACCTCGACGAGGCCGACACGCGCGTGCTCGTCGACGCGCAGCTCCGCGCCGCGGGCTGGGAGGCCGACACCGAGACCCTCACCTACGCGAAGGGAGCGCGCCCCGTGGCGAAGCGCGCGCTCGCCATCGCCGAGTGGCCTACCCGTGACGGCGTGGCCGACTACGCCCTCTTCGACGGGCTCACCGCGGTGGCCGTGATCGAGGCCAAGCGCAAGCGGGTGGACGTTCCCGGCGCGCTCGAGCAGGCCCGACGCTACAGCCGCGCGTGGGTGCAAGACGGCGCGCACGCGCTCGCCGCGGGGGCTCCGTGGGAGGGGCACCACGTTCCGTTGTTGTTCGCCACGAACGGGCGGGCGTACCTCGCGCAGCTCCCCGATCGCAGCGGGATTCACCTGCTCGATGTGCGGCGGGCGACCAACCTTCCGCGCGTGCTGGCGGGCTGGTACTCGCCCGAGGGGGTGCGCGCGCTGCTCGCGTCGGACGTCGACGCCGCGCACGCGCGCCTCGCGGCCGAGCCCGTCGACGCGCTGGGGCTGCGGTCCTACCAGGGCGAGGCCATCGCCGCGGTGGAGCGCGCGCTCGCCGAGGGCCGCCGCAACTGCCTCGTCGCCATGGCCACGGGCACGGGCAAGACGCGCATGGCGCTCGGGCTCATCTACCGACTGTTGAAGACGCGCCGCGCGCGGAGGATTCTCTTTCTCGTCGACCGCGACGTGCTGGCGACGCAGACCTTCGAGAGCTTCAAGACCGCCCCGCTCGAAGGCACGCTCACGCTCACGCAGATCTACGACGTGCAGGCCGGTGACGCCTCGACGCCGCTGCCCGAGACGCGGGTGCACATCGCCACGGTGCAGAGCCTCGTGCGCCGGGTGATGTACGCCGACTCGGTGTTCGACGTGCCGCGCGTCGACACCTACGACGTGGTGATCGTCGACGAGTGTCACCGCGGCTACGCCCTCGACCGCGACCTCTCGGAGGTGGAGCTCACCTTCCGCGACGAGCGCGCCTACCTGTCGAAGTACCGCCGCGTGCTCGACCACTTCGACGCCGTGCGCATCGGCATTACAGCCACGCCCGCGCTGCACACCACGGAGATCTTCGGGCGCTTCATCTACGAGTACGGCTTTCGTCAGGCGGTGCTCGACGGGCACCTCGTCGACAGTGACATTCCCTACCGCATCGAGACGCGCCTCGCGCGCGACGGGATTCGCTACGGCGTCGGCGACACGGTGACGGTGTACAACCGCACGGCGCAGACCGTCGACCTCGCGACGCTCGAAGACGAGCTCGTTCTCGACGTGGAGCGCTTCAACCGCGAGGTGATCACCGAGGGCTACAACCGCGCGGTGTGCGACGCGCTCGCGCCGCGCATCGACCCGCGGGGCCGCGGCAAGACGCTGATCTTCTGCGTCGACGACGCGCACGCCGACCTCGTGGTGCGGCTGCTGCGCGAGGCCCTGCAGCGCGCCCACGGCCCCGTGGAGGCCGCCGCGGTGCAGAAGATCACCGGCCGCAGCGACGACGTGAAGGGCCTCGTGCGGCGCTACAAGGTCGAGCAGCACCCGCTGGTGGCCGTGACCGTCGACCTGCTCGCGACGGGCGTCGATGTGCCGGCCATCACGGCGCTGGTGTTTCTGCGCATGGTGCGCTCGCGGGTGCTCTACGAGCAGATGCTCGGCCGCGCGACGCGCATCTGGCGCGAGGGCGTGAAGGAGACCTTCGCGGTGTACGACGCGGTGGGCGTCACCGACGCGATGAGCGCGGTGACGGCGATGCGCCCCGTGGTGGCCAACCCGGTGTTTCGCTTCGCGCAGCTCGCGGGTGAGCTGAGCGACGCGACGCTCGGCGACGACGCCCGCGCGCTGGCGCTCGAGCAGCTCGTGGCGAAGCTCCAGCGCCGCCGACGCACGCTCTCCGAGGGGGCCCTCGCCGACCTCGAAGCGCGCGCCGAGTGCGACGCCGGTGCGCTGGTGCAGACGCTCCGCGCGGCGACCCCGGCGGAGGCGGCGGCGTGGCTCGGGGCGCACGCGGGCGTGGTGCGCGTGCTCGACGAGGGCGCGACGCGGCCCGACCTGCGCTACGTGTCCGACCACGCCGACGAGGTGGTGCGCGCGGGTCCGTCGCTGGGGATGGCGCCCGACGACTACCTCGACGCCTTCGGGCACTGGGTCGACACGCACATCAATGAAGTTCCGGCGTTGAAGGCGGTGCTCCAGCGGCCGCGGGATCTGACGCGCGAGGGCCTCAAGCAGGTGCGCGAGGCGCTGGAGGGCGCCGGGTTCGGCGAGTCGAAGGTGCGCGCCGCGTGGAGGATGAAGTCCAACGACGAGATCGCGGCGACGGTGGTGGGGTACATCCGTCAGCGCGCGCTGGGCGGTGCGCTGGTGCCCTACGAGACGCGCGTCGACCACGCGCTCGAGGCGATGTTGAAGGATCGCCCGTGGAGCGACGAGCAGCGGCGGTGGCTGACGCGCATCGCGTCGCAGATGAAGGCCGAGGTGGTGGTCGACCGCGGCGCGCTGGATCGTGGGGCGTTCACGACGATCGGCGGCGCGCGCCGCGCGGAGCGGGTGTTCGACGGCCACCTCGACGAGGTGCTGGGCGCGATGGCCGACGCCGCGTGGGACGACGTCGGGTGAGCGCGGCCGTCCGCGGCGCAACGCTGGGTAACGACGAGGCGCATTCTCGCCGACCGCGAGGCGCTACGGCGCTGGCGGCGCGGTCCGCGGCACGAGGCGGTACCACCCGAGGCGCACGCGGCAGTCGGGGGCCCACAGCCCGATGATGCCGTCGCGGCCGAACGGGACCGGGCACTGGAGGTTGGTCATCGCGCTGCTCATCGCGACGCGCAGGGTGCGCTCTTCGAGCGGCACCAGATCGAAGGCGCGGCGCAGGGGGGCGAGGCGCGCGTCGTCGCGCGAAAGCCCGAGGTACACCGCGGTGCGCTCGGGGGAGATCGTGGCGGGGCACTGCGCGACCACGCGCTCGAGGTCGCGCAGGCGCAGCCGCGACGAGGGCGACGGCTCGCAGGCGCCGGGCCAGTCGAGGGGCGCGTAGCGGGTCGCGAGGGCCATGCGGGCAGCGCCCTCGACGCGCACGTGCGAGAGGCCCGGGTGGCCGCCGTTGGTGAGCAGCAGCACGTCGTTGCGGCGCCCCAGCGCGCGCGGCGCGCTCTCGCGGATCCAGGCGAACTCGGCGGCCTGGTCTTCGGTGCGGCGCAGCGCGAAGAGCTGGGGCACGGGGGTGAGCGCGGCCAGGGTGAGGAGGGCGGGCACGACGGCGCGGCGCCACGGGGCGCCCTCGCGGCTCCCGAGGCGGTCGCCGAGCATCGCCACGGCCACGGCCACGAAGGGGACAAGCGCGGTGTAGTAGCGCCACTGGGCCCAGCGCGGGTTGGCCTCGGAGGCGAGGTACGAATAGATCCACAGGAGCGTCGCGACGGAGACCGCGAGCGCCACGCTCGTGGCGACGCGCGCCCGCGCGGTGACGCCCGCGTCGACGCCCAGCGCGCCGAGGTAGAACCACCAGTAGTGGCTCAGCGCGTCGTCGCCGAAGAGGTGCGGGAAGAAGAGCCGCGACGCGCCCGACGCGTAGCGCATGGCGTCGGTGGGCGCGAGGTAGCGCACGTACCCCGCGAGCCCGACGGCCAGCAGCGCGCCGCACGCCCCGCGCTCGCGCCACGACCACGGCGACGCGAGCACCACGAGGGCGAGCGGCGCGAGGAGCAGCCGGTACTCGGGGCGCGCGTACACGCCGAGCACGGTGAGCGCGGCCAGCAGCGGGGCCCGCGCGGCAATGGCGCCGGTGCGGGCGTGCGCCGCCGCGAACGCGAGCGACCACAGCGCCGTGCCCTCGACGGTGAAGGTGAGCGAGGTCGAGTAGTGCAGGTGCGCGGGCCACCCGAGCACGA
>CAISKJ010001053.1 GCA_903885885.1 uncultured delta proteobacterium | reverse complement strand
CTCGACCTCGGGATCATCCCGACGGAGCCCGTCCCCGGCCCCATCGCGACGGTGGGCGCGGGCCTTCACACGCGCCTCGCGCGGTGGCTCACGGCGCGCGGATCGTCGACGGCCCACCGCGACGCGACGCACCTCGAGGTGCGCGTGGCGGCCCGCGAGGTTCCCCCGCCGGGCGAGCGCCCCGCGCTGGAGACGCTTGTTTCCTGCGCCCTCGAAGACCCGTCGGGCGACACGGCGACCGCGCTCGCGGGCCTCCTCGCAGGCGCTCCGTGGAGCTACGCCGACCCCCTCGACCCGACCGCCGTGGCCTCGAAGGTGGCCTCGCGCTACGCCGCCGCGGCGGCGCGCGGCGTGTCTCGGCTCATCGAGCGCGGTGTGCTCGTGCGCGGCGTCACGGGCACCCTCGACGCGGTGGGCGAGTGCCTCACGCACCCCGCCATTCGCCCCGTGGTGGCCCTCGCCGTCGAGCGCGCGCTCGGTCACTTCGAAGCGCTCCAGCCCGACAACACCGTCGCCCCCGAGGCGCGCCTCGCCCGCGCGTGGGAGCTCGCCAGCGGAACGCCCCGCGCCTCGACCCTCGAGTCGCTCGCCCGTCGCTTCGTGGCCTACGCCCGCGCCGCGGGGCTCGCCTTCGACCTCGATCTCGTGCGCGCCTTCGTGGTGGGCCTCGCGGCGCGTCCCTTCGCGGTGCTCACGGGCGTGTCGGGCACCGGAAAAACAGCCCTCGCGCTCGCCTTCGCGCGCTTCATGACCGAGGGGCTCGACGAGGGCGCAGCGCCCCGCGTGGCCGTGGTGCCCGTGCGCCCCGACTGGCTCGACTCGCGCGGTCTTCTCGGTTACCTCAACGCCCTGCGTGGCGACGGAGCCTACGAAGACACCGCGGCCCTGCGGGTGATGCTGCGCGCCGTCGCACACCCCCACGAAGCCCACTTTCTGATCCTCGACGAGATGAACCTCGCGCGCGTCGAGCACTACCTCGCCGAGGTGCTCTCGGCGATGGAGAGCGGCGCGCCCATTCCCCTCCACGGACGCGCCGAAGCCGTACCCACCACCGACGGAGCGCGGGTGGTTCCGCCCGACCTCACCCTGCCCGCGAACCTCTTCGTCGTAGGCACGGTGAACCTCGACGAGACCACCCACGCCCTGAGCCTCAAGGTGCTTGATCGCGCGTGGGTGTGGGAGTTTCCGACCGCTCCGCCCACCTCGCTCCTGCGTGATTGGTTGGGCGAGCGTCGCGCCGTGGCGCCCGCCACGCCCGACGACCGCAGGGCCTTCCTCGAGTCGGGCCACGACGACGACCCGGTGCGCGCCGTCGTGCTCGCCATGGGACGCGACGGCGCCGGTCAACGCCTCGACCGCGTGTTCGAAGCGATGTCCTCCAACGGTCGCCCCTTCGGCTTTCGCGTCACCACCGAGGCGCTGCGCTTCGTGAGCCTCTGCGAGCGCGAGGGCATCGAGACACCTCCCTCATGGCGCCTCGACCGCGCGGTGCTCGGCAAGGTGCTCCCGCGTCTGTCGGGCACGCGGCGCGACCTCGACGCGCTCCTGCGCGCGCTCCTCACGGTGTTTCTGGGCGACGTCGAGGCCACGGTGAACAACCCCCGCGGCGTCTCCGACGAGCCCATCGCGGGCTACAGCGCCGACGCGCTCGTCGCGAGCGCCGCCAAGGTGCGCGAGATGCTCGCCCGCCTCGAGCGCGAGCCCTTCGTCACCTTCGCGCGATAGCCCCCCCTACGCCGCGGCGGCCTCGGCGCCCACGCGCGCGGCGAGCTCCTCTTGCAGCGCGGGGAGCGCCGCGTAGCGCTCCCGCAGCTCGGCCACCCACTGCGCGCCCGCGGCCTCTTCGCCGATGCGCGCGTCGAGCTCGAGCGCCTTCGAAATCACCCTGCACGCCTCGCGGTATTGCGGTCGGCTGCGCTGCGCGATGAGCCCCTCGACCACGCGCCGATACACCGCCCTCGCCTCGCGCGGGCGCGTCGCCTCGAGCGCCTCGGCCACCTGCCGACGCTGCGCGATCGCGACCGTCACCTTGAGGTGTTCGCCCAGCACCACGGGAAGCGCTTCTTCGTAGCGCGCGTCGCGCACGAGAACGTCGAGCAGCAGGGGATTGCCCCGCGCCTCGAGCCACGCGTGCACCGCGGGCTCCGTCGCGGGCCACAGCCCGAGCTCCTGCGCCTTCGCGCGCAGCGCGTCGTAGCCCGCCAGCGTGGGGCGCGCGCGCAGCTCGGCCTCCATCGCGTCGACCACGCCCTGCCCGTCGCGGCGCGCCTCGGCGCGGGCGCGTAGCCACGCCGTCATGCGGCCGCGGTTCGCCTCCGACGCGCGCTCCATGCGCGACGCCACGAGCGCCTCGCCCTCGGCGTTGAAACCCTTGGCGGTGAGCGCGTTGGCGACGTCGATCACCTCGGCGTCGGGCGCGCGCTGCGCCTCGGCGAGCGCGTCGGCCACGTTGCCCTCACGCGCGAGGTGCTTCGCCAGCGCGCCGAAGCGCTGGAGCGCGCGCGCCTGCGCCGCCCACGATTCATCGTCGATCATGCCCTCTTCGAGCGCGAGCAGCGCGATCTGCCACGCGCGCCGCGGCCACCCGTCGAGGTCTTCGCAGCGGTCGCGCACGGCGCGGGCGAGCGCGCGCCGCTCGTCGTCGGTAGACTGCCCTACGGCGAGCGCGAGCGCGTGACGCCCCGGCGTGAGCGCGTGGTGCGTGGCCGTGCCCTGCTCGATGTCGAAGCGGTAGAAGCCCACGAGCGCGTCGAGCAGCGCCCCTCGCTGCGAGGCGTCGGCGCGCGCCACGCACTGCGCGAGCGCGTCGAGGCACGCGCGGGCGATCGCGAGCGGCGCCGCGGCGTCGGCCCCGAGCCTGCGCCAGCGGCCCACAACGCACGTCGCCACCGATTCGTAGGCGCGCGCGATGGCCGTCACGTCGCGCGCGGGCGTGGCGGCCTCGGCCTCGCGCAGGAGCGCGTCGAGCGCCTGCGCGACGGCGGATCCGTTGCCCGCGTGCCGGCGAAACACCTCCGACGCGCGGTCGCGCCACGCGTCGCGCATCACCGCGGGGCGATCGGCGTCGAGGGGGCGCGGGAGCAGCGAGGTCGCCAGCGTCTCGAGCTCGGGCCGCCGCGCCACCATGGCGCGCACCAGCGTGAGGAGCTCGCCCTGCCCCATCGCGCCGAGCGCCTCGTCGAGCGACGGCGTGACCACGAACGCGCTCGGGTCAGCGCGCCACGCGAGGAGCACGGCGCTGGTGTGCTTGCACGCTCCCACCTCGCCCACGGGGCACGAGCAGGTGGCCTCGGCGGGGCCGTGGTCGTCGAGGCGCACGCGCACGCGATACACCTCGTCGGCCGAGCCCTCGCAGCGCGCGGTGAGCGTCGCGCCCTGGCGGCACCCGTCGAACACGGCGCCCCAGTCGAGGTAGAGGCGCCCGCGGTCGAGGTTGCGCGCGCCGACCCCGTCGCGGATCGCGCGCTCGTCGACGAGGGGCAGCGCGAGGGTGTCGTTCGAGGCGCGAGAGCTGCGGTCTACGGGTGTCACGCATCGCAGCGTAGGCCTTCAGCGAAGGCTCGCAACGCGATGGGTGACGTACACTGTCACAGCAGGATCAATACACAGCGGGCGACCGTGAGGGCGCCCCGCCGCCCGCTGTCTTCACTCCGGCTTATCGCCGCCCTTGTCGTCGGCGCTGCCCGTGGGCGCCGTCGGAACGAGCCGGTCCGCGAGCGCCTCGAGAGATGTAGCCACGACGGGGTGCGGGGCGTCCTCACGGCCGCCCGCTGTTCCAGCGCGGCGAGTGCCCGATGGATGCCCGCGAT
>CAISKJ010001052.1 GCA_903885885.1 uncultured delta proteobacterium | reverse complement strand
GGGCAGAACATCCTCCCCGACCACATCGCCGCGACGCTCCTCGCGTCGGCCGGCCTCGACCCGTACATCACGCGCGTCGACCCGCTGCGCGCCGCCCTGCGAACCTGATCCCATGCGACTGCCCGTCCGCCCGCGCGGCCGCGAGCTGATCCCCTCGTTCGCCGCGCTGCTCGCCCTCGCCACTGGCTGCGGCGGCACGTCGGTGCTCGCCCCCCTCGACGCCACCGTGGACACGGCCACGCCCGACGTCTCCCCCGACGTAGCCGTCGATGGCACCGTCGATGCGGCGCCCGACAGCGCCGCGATGCCCGACGCGCCCGCGGACGTCGCGTCCGACAAGGCCCCGCCGCCCGACGACGTGCCGCTCACCGACGCGATGGTGGCGGCCGACGACGGACCGCCGGCGCCCGAGTGCACCACCCTCGCGATCGAACCCGCGATGGTGCGCGTCGCCACGGGCCGCGGGGTGTACCTCCGCGCGGTGGGCGGCTCGAGCCGCGGCGCCCTCTTCGCGCTCGCGCCCGGGGCGGACACGGGCGGCGCGGCGCTCTCCCCCGGCGGGAGCCTCCTCGCGGGGCCGCGCGCGGCGGCGTTCACCGTCGTCGCGAGCGACCCGATGTGCAGCGCCATGGCGAGCGCGCGCGTCGAGGTGGTCGGGCCCTTCGTGCTCGAACCCACCGACGTGCGGATGGCGCCTGGCCGCTCGCTGCGCTTCGTCGCGAGCGGCGCGCTCGGCACCGTGCGGTGGGACGTGCTCCAGCGCCCCGTCGAGGGCACGCGCATGGGCGATGGCACCCTCGACAGCGCGGGGATGTTCTCGTCGGGCACCGTCGCGGGCATCTACCGACTGCGCGCGTCGGACGCCGCGAGCGGCAGCGAGGTGCAGGCCACCGTGACCGTCGACCCGAGCGCGTCGCTCGCGCCCGCGGCGAGCACGGTGCTCGTTCCGCGCGGGCGCACCGTGCGCCTCGACTGGCGCGGCGGGTCTCGCTACGTCAACGCGTCGATCACGGGCGGCACCACGGGGGGCGCCATCGTGACCAGCGGCGCCCGCGTGCTGTTCGACGCGACGACCGCGTCGCCGGGCACGGCCGTCGTGTCGGCGATGGACCGGTACACCAACGAGCTCTCTACGGTGCGGGTGGTGGTGGGCGACGAGGTCGCGCCGCCGCCGGTGCCGCGCGGGCCCGTCAACTTCGTGGGCGACATGGCCCTCGGCGACGTAAACCGCGACGGGCGCGTCGACCTCGTGCTCGGTCAGGCCAACCGCAGCGAGAACGGCAACGAGACCGGCGCCGTGGTGGTGTTTCACGGCCAGGCCGACGGGCGCTACCGCCCGACGCCCGACGCGGTGATCAACGGGCTCCGCGACGCTGACCTCTTCGGCACCAACGTGCTCGTCGCCGACGTCGACGGCGACCGCTACGACGACGTGGTGGTGGGGTCGCCCACGCAAGACCTCGGTCGCGACGGCCGCGGGAGCGTGCAGGTGTTTCTCGGCTCGGCGTCGGGCCTCGCGACCACGCCCGAGCGCACCTTCGTCGGTGAGAACAACGCCGACTCCTTCGGCACCTCGATGGCGGTCGAAGACCTCGACGGCGACGGCGTGCGCGACCTCCTCGTGACCGCACCCAACGCCGCCAACCCGTTCGTCCCCTCGTGCGGGCGGGCGGGGCGCGTGTACCTCTACCGGGGCCTCGCGAGCACGCGCGGGCTGTACCAGACGATTCCGTGGCAGGTGCTCGACGTGCGAGACCGCCTCGACGACCTCGACGGCCCGCCGCAGTGCCGCGCGTCGAGCTTCGCGGGCACTGGCCTCGCGCTGCTCGACCTCGACGGCGACGGCTTTCGCGACCTCGCGCTCGGCGCCCCCGGCAACGGCGCGCCCAACTTCGGCAGCGTGATCGTGTACCGTGGCACCGCGCGCGGACTCTTCGAAGAGGCGCCCGCGTGGGTGGTGCACGTCGACGCCGCGCAGCGCACCAACAACCCGCGCCTCGGCTTCGGCCTCGACGTGGTGAGCGTCAGCGCCACGCAGAAGGTCCTCGCGGTGCGCGTGCCCTCCTTCGGGCAGAACCCGGCGGGCGCATCCGCTTCGAACGCGGGCGGGTTCTTCGTGCTGCGGCCAGGCACCTTCGGCGCGGTCCCCGCGGCGGGTACGGTGCGCGTCGTCACCACGGCGATCGCCACCGCGCGCTTCGCGGGCGTCACCAACGAGGCCGTCGGGCGCGTCGGCGCCGCGGGCGACCTCGATGGCGACGGCGACCTCGACTACGTCGTCGGCGCCGGCAACACGACGGCCGACGGCGCGCTCTATGTCTTCGAGGCAAGCGCGCTCGCGGGCACCGGCCTGCTCACGACGGCGGCCACGGTGCGCGGCGACATGGCCTCGCTCGAGGCGCTCGGACAGCGCGTCGCGTTCGGCCCCGCGGCGGTTGGTATGGCCGCGCCCTTCGCGGCCCTCTCGGCGTTTCGAAGCACCCCGACGGCGGTGTTCGGCGGGGCCGTGCGCGCGCTCCCCGCAGGCGCCCCGCAGCCCTTCATGGACCGCTGGACGGCCACGGTTCCGCTCGACGTCCCGGTGCTCCCCGCGGCCGATCGCACGGGCACCGCGGTCGCGCTCGGCGCCCTGCGCACGTCGACCCCCGATGGCATCGTGGTGTCGTCGCCGGGCGCCCACTCGGCCCCCGTCGCCGCGGTGGGCACCACGGCCGCGCGCCCTGCGGGCTTTCGCGCACGCACGGGCGCCGCCGACGTGTTCGGCGCGTCGGGCCCCGCGGCGCGGCGCTTCTGGGTCGACCGCTCGAACATTCAGCTCGGCGCCGCCGTGGCAGTGCTCGACTTCGACGGCGACGGCCGCGACGACGTCGCCCTCGGCGACCCCGGCGACTCGTCGGGCGGCACCGACATGATCGCGCGCGCCACGCCGCCGCTCGCCAACACCGCCACCGACCCCTGCTGGTACCGCACGGGCGCGACGGGCACCACCGTGGTCACCGCGTCGGTGGGCGGCCGCGGCATCGTGCGCGTGTACCTGCAGAACGCCGACGGCACCTTTCGCGAGGGCTTCTGGGCCATTCCTCGCGAGTCGGTGCCCACCGGCGGCACCGCGCGCCGCACGGGCTTCGGCTTCTCGCTCGCGAGCGCCGGCGACGTGAACGGCGACGGCATTCGCGACCTGCTCGTGGGCCGCTCGGGCGGCGGCGGCAACAACGGCGCGGAGGTTGTGCTCGGCCGTCGCGCCGACGCAGCGGGCCGCATCTCGGTCGTGTGCAGCGACGCGACCGCATCGCCGTTCTGGGCGTCGCGCGCCGACAACATCGCCTTCGGCGTCGCCGTGGCAGGCGTCGGCGACCTCGACGACGACGGCTGCGCCGAGACGGCCGTGTCGCTCTCGGGCAGCGGCCGCGCGGGCGTCTCGCTGCAGTACGGCTACGGCCCCGCGTGCCGGCGCGGGCACACCACGCCGCACGAGATTCTCATCGTCTCCGACGACCGCCCCCTCGCGGCCAACGAGACCCCGCCGGGAGGCACCCCGCGACCGGTCGCGATGCGCATCGCTGACTGGGTCGATCTTCCGGGTGCGGCCACGTCCATGGGTCTCATACTCGCAGGCGGCGGCGACCTCAACGGCGACCGCGTCCCCGACCTCGTGTTCCGCGACGCCGCGCTCGCGTGGCGCGACCGCAGCGGGCCCGCGCTCGAGATCATTTCGGGCGCGTATCTCAACGGCTTGTGCCCCGAGCACGGGTGCGCGGTGGGCCTCGTCAACGGGCGCTTCTACTCCGACGGCGCGGCGTACAACATCGTCGGCGTGCGCACCCTCGGCGCGCCGCAACGGGTCATCGTGCCCGCGTTCAACGCCACGAGCGTGCGCTTCGGCAGCGCGCTCGCGGTGAACGACCTCGACGGCGACGGCAACGCCGACCTCGTCGTCGGCGCCGCCGACGATGCGACGCAGGGCGACTTCGCGGGCGCCGTCATGGCGTGGCGCGCGTCGTCGGACCCCGAGTCGTTCGTGGGCGCCCCGTGGCTCTTCGCGGTGGGCGACGTGGCCGAGCCGTCGCAGTTCGGCGCGGCCCTGGCGACCTCGCGCGACGCGACGGGCGCGTGGCTCGCGGTGGGCGCACCCTTCTCTTCGCACCGCGGCGCACAGACCGGAGCGGCCTACCGATGGCGTATCGAACG
>CAISKJ010001051.1 GCA_903885885.1 uncultured delta proteobacterium | reverse complement strand
CGCCCGCCGGCCCGTTGGCGCCGCTAGCGCCTGGCGCGCCGCCGCCGCCGTTGCCCGAGGTGATGGTGCACGCGCGGATGGTGAGCAGCGCCGAGGTGTTGACCACGCGAACGCCGTAGGTGCTCTCGCCGGGCATCATGCCCGCCGACGAGGCGATCGACAGGAGCTGCAGCTCGGTGGGGGCCGAGAGGCCCTGCGCGAGCACCGCCGTGGTGCCGCCGCGGATCGTGGTGGTGTTGGTGCGCGCGCGCGACCACATGCGCGCGTCGTCGTACCCGCCGTAGATGCTCACGCCCGACTGGAGCGTGACCGAGCCCGTGTAGGTGCCGAGCGCCGCGTAGACCGACTTACGATCGGCGCGCGCCGTCTCGATGGCCGCGGCCATCGTCTGCTTGGGCATCTCGCGCGTGCCTGGGTTGGTGTCTGCGCCGCGCGGCGAGACGAACACGGCGCGGCTCGCGTCGCCGTCGATGCCGTCGCAGTTGGTGTCTTGAAAGTTCAGGTCGGGCTCATCGGGGTCTGCCGAGTTGCACTCGCAGCCGTTCGACATCGCCGAGGTGAGGTCGCGGTTGAGGTCGACGAAGCCCGTCTCACACACGAGGTTGCACATGCCCATCGCGCACGAGGGCGACACGTGCGGGAGGTCCATACGGCAGGCGCGCCGACAGCCGCCGCAGTTCATGACGTCGGTCATGTAGTCGGGGCCCGAGTGCGCGCACGTGGGCGCCGTGCCCGACACCATGCACATGTCGGACGTGCACATGTCGGAGTCGTCGCAGCTGTACGGCATGCTGCGCACGCAGCGAAGGCGCGCGGGGTCGCAGCTCCATGTGCCCGAGCACGGGTCGCCCTGGAGGCGCTCGCACGACCGGTCGCCGATCTCGCAGGGGAGCTCTCGCACGCAGCCGCCGGTGATGGCCGTGCGGTCGCAGAAGTTGCCGCTCGGGCAGCGCGCATCGTCGGCTTCGTGGAGGCAGCGCCCCATCGACTCGTCGCAGCGGTCGTTGGTGCACGCGATGCCGTCGTCGCAGTTGGCTGCGCCGCCGATTGTGATGCATCGGTTGTTGCGACAGATCTGCGCGTTGGCGCACAGATCAGGCGCCGTGCAGTCGTCGTTGCTCTGGCACACGCGCACGGGTGTTGCGTCGGTCGCGTCGCTCGCATCGGCCGCGTCGTCGACGTCGAGCGGGGCCTTCGCGTCGGGCACGTCGTCGGCGTCGCCGGGGACAACCACATCGACGTCGTACACAACCGCAGGGGGATCGCTCCCACAGGCTGCCGTGGCCACGAGGGCAAGAACACCGGGCATCAGGAAAGAGCAGCGCATGTCGCGAAGTCTCCATGACTGGCGCGTGAGCGCCGGTAGGGATCCAAACCGTCTTCGCACAGCATATCGCACCCCGGGCGCAACGATACAACCCTCATGGATAACGCCCCTCGGAACGCGCCGCGTCAATCGCGGCGGTGGTACACCTCGTCGCCCGATGAGTACTCAGGAACGTATCGAGCGCGCCCTCCGCGAGGCCCTTCACCCCGAGGCGCTTCACATCGACGACGAGAGCCACCTGCACGCCGGGCACGCGGGCGCGGCGGGCGGCGGGGGGCACTACCGCGTCGCCATCACCGCCGCGGCCTTTGCAGGCAAGGGGCTCATCGAGCGGCACCGGATGGTCTACGCGGCCCTGGCTGGTGAGATGAAGGGCGCGGTGCACGCGCTCGCGATCAACGCCCGCGCGCCGGGCGAAGGGGCGTAGAGGGCGCGAGGTTCTCTGCGGACGTTGCGGTACGATCGCGCCATGCGATCACGATGGTTCGGCGTGCGGGCGCTCGGCGTCTTCGGCTGGTTCGCGGCCTGTACGTCGACGCCCGAGGCGCCGCGCGACGCATCCGTGGAGGCCGACGCGCCCGACCTCGATATGCCCGACGGCAGCGACGCGAGCGACGAGAGCGAAGTCCGCGAAACCAGCGACGTGAACGACGCGAGCGACGTTGGCGACGTGAACGACGCGAGCGACGTGAGCGACGGCGACGACGCGGGGCCCGCAGTGATGTGCGCTCCCGACGAGCGCGCGTGCGGCGGACGCTGCGTCGACGTGCGGTGGGACGGCGCCCACTGCGGCGCGTGCGGCGAGGCCTGCGGCGCGGGCATCGCGTGCAGCCTCGGGCGGTGTCAGCCCACCTGCGACGCGCCGCGGTCGCTGTGCGTGGTCGGCGGCGCCGCGCGCTGCGTCGACGCGCTCGCAGACCCCGCGAACTGCGGCGAGTGCGGTCGCGTGTGCGGCGACGGACAGGTTTGCATGGGTGGGCGCTGCGCGTGCCCCGCGGGCCGGATGCAGTGCGGCGCCCGCTGCGCCGACGTGCAGGAGGATCCGGGGAGCTGCGGCGGCTGCGGCGTGGTGTGCCCCGCGGTGCTCAACGGGCGCGCCGTGTGTACGCGCGCGGCGTGCGGCTTCGCGTGCTCCGAGGGCTTTCACCGCTGCGGGAGCGCGTGCGTCGACGATCGTGCGATCACCTCGTGCGGGGCCCTCTGCGTGGCGTGTCCGCCGGTGACCAACGGCGTACCGACCTGCGACGGGCGCGCGTGCGGTGCGACCTGCGCGGCGGGGTATCACCTCTGCGCCGGTGTGTGCGTGCTCAACGCGTCGCTCGCCACCTGCGGCGCGGGTTGCACGCCGTGCCCCGCGCCCGCGAACGCGGTGGCCACTTGCGACGGCCGCGCGTGCGGCTTCGTCTGCAACGCGGGCTTTCACCTGTGCGACGGGGCGTGCCTCAGCAACCTCGCGGTGACCTCGTGCGGCGCTGCGTGCGGCGCCTGCCCGACGCCTGCGGGGGCGGCGGCGACCTGTGACGGACGCGCGTGCGGGTTCGCGTGCAGCGCGGGGCTCGGCAACTGCGACGCCGATGCGACCAACGGCTGCGAGACCGACCTCCGCGTGACGGTGGCCCACTGCGGCGCGTGCGGGCGACCCTGCGCGGCCGTCGCGGGGGCGCGTGCCGCGTGCGTGGCGGGCGCGTGTGGCTTCGTGTGCGACGCGGGGGCCGCCGACTGCGACCGCAACCCCGCCAACGGCTGCGAGACGGACACCCGCTGGAACGTTGCCAACTGCGGCGCCTGCGCTCGCGCGTGCGCCACCGGCGAGGTCTGCGCGATGGGTGCGTGCCGGCTCCCTCGCACCGGCTGGTCGAAGCGCTTCGGTGACACGAGCGACGACGGCGGCCACGCGATTGCGGCCGACGGTGCGGGCAACACCGTGATGGCGGGACGCCTCTCGGGGCCGACCCGCATCGGGGCGGTGACCGTCGCGGGGGCTGGCACTGTCGACGCGTTCGCCCTGGGGCTCGCACCCGACAACGCCGTGCGCTGGGCACGCTCCTTCGGCGGCGCGACGGCCGACGCGGCGTATGGGGTCGCGCTCGACGACGACGGCAACGCCGTGGTCGTGGGCACGTTCACGGGGCGCGCGGAGCTCGGGCGCGGTGCGGTCTCTTCGCTCGGTGATGCTGACGTGTTCGTGACCTCGCTCGCGCCCGACGGCACGACGCGGTGGGTGCGCACCTTCGGCGCCGATGGGGCCGACGCCGCGTACGCGGTGACGGTCGATGCGACCGGTGTGTACGTGACCGGCAGCGTGCGGGGCAGCGTGAACTTCGGCGGCGGCGTGGTCGCGGGCACGGCGAGCCCCGACCCCTTCGTGCTCGCGCTCGCTCCCGATGGGGCGTTTCGGTGGGCGCGCCGCTTCGGCGCCGTGCTGCCGCGTACGGGCAGCGGCGCGGGCTATGGCATCGCCGTGGGGCCCGACGGGGGCGTCGTGGTGGTGGGCTACTTTCAGGGCGCGCCGACCTTCGGCGGCGACGTGCTCGCGAGCGCGGGCAACTTCGACATCTTTGCGGTGAGCCTCGCGTCGACGGGCGCCCAGCGTTGGGCGCGGCGCCTCGGCGGGCCCAGCGTCGACTGGGCGCAGGCCGTCACCATCGATGCGATGAACCAGGTGTATGTGACAGGATATTACCAGGGCGTCGTCGACTTCGGCGGCGGCGCGCTCACGGCGCCTTCGGGGACGGACGGGTTCGTGGCGAGCTTCAGCGTCGCGGGGACGCACCGCTGGTCGCGGCGCTTCGGG
>CAISKJ010001050.1 GCA_903885885.1 uncultured delta proteobacterium | reverse complement strand
AGGGCGGCCCCGACAAGCTGAAGCTCGACGACGACCGGATGGATCGCTTCACCGCGCGCTTCGAAGAGCGCGTCGACGCGGTCTTCTTCGACCACCTCTGGCGCGACGCCGCCCTCGACGACGTCGACGTCGACACGCGCTGGCTCCGCACGATCGTTCCGCTCGCGCGCGAGGTGCTCGACGAGGCTGTGCGCACCGTGGCCCTGCCGAGCGAGCGCCGCTACCGCGCCGAGGCTGCCGCGCGCCGCGTCTTCGAAGGCACCGTGCACAACCACTTCAAGCTCGCCATCACGCCCACCACCACCGAGGAGACCCCCGTATGACCACCGACGCTGTTCGCGACACCCCTCCGACCGAGCGCGAGGTCGCGCTGAAGGTCGTGGGTGCCGTCGCTTCGCTCGCGCCCGGCGAGCTCGCCTCGCTGCGCAGGCTCGACGCCGACACGGTGCAGGCGCCCGCCTTCTGGCGCATCGTCGCCACGCTGCTCGACGCGCAGCTTCCCGCCACCGAGCCCTACCGCCGCGAGGCCGAGGGGCGCTGGGCCGTCGCCGTCGCCGCCATGGCCACCGCGAAGGGCTTTCACTCGCCGAAGGTGCGCCTCGGCACCGCCCTCGCCGGCGTGGTCGACGAGCGGAGGGTGCTCCAACTCCTGCGTGCGCGGGGCAACGCGCTCGCCGACGGCGTTCGCATGGTGGTGCACCACCTCGTGTCGAAGGGCGTCGCCTTCGATCAGAGCGACCTCGCGCGCCTCGTGCTCTCCGACGGGCGCGGCGACGAAGAGGCCGTGCGCCGCGACGTGTACCGCTTCTTCTTCGCCGCCCAGCCCCGCGACTGATTCACCCACACACCACCGAGAGAGAGACGCATCACCATGAGCCGGTTCATTCAGATTCACACGCTGACCTCGTACCCCGCGGCCCTTCTCAACCGCGACGATGTGGGCTTCGCCAAGCGCGCTCCCTTCGGCGGCGCGGTGCGCACGCGCATCTCGTCGCAGTGCCTCAAGCGCCACTGGCGCACCTTCGATGGCGCCCACGCGTTGAGCGAGCTCGGAGACATGTCGGTGCGCTCGCGCATCACCTTCGAGCGCGAGATCGTGCAGAAGCTCATCGGCGAGAACTTCGACGCCGCCACGGTGCGCAGCGTGGTCGAGGCCATGGTGCCGCTGGTGCTCGGCGAGAGCGCCAAGGCCAAGAAGGCCAAGGAAGAGGCGAAGGAAGACCCCGCCCTGCGCACGGGCCAGGTCACCGTGCTCGGCCGCCCCGAGATCAATTATCTGCTCGGCCACGCGCGCGCCCTCTGCGCCGAGAAGCACGACCCCAAGAAGCTCGGCGAGGCCGTGAAGGCGAAGCTCAAAGACGCCAAGAAGAACCTCGACGCCATGCGCCAGTCGGCGGGCCTCGACGCGGCCCTCTTCGGTCGCATGGTGACCAGCGACATTCTCTCGCGCGGCGACGCCGCCCTGCACGTGGCCCACGCCCTCACCGTGCACGAGAGCGCCGCGGAGACCGACTACTTCACCGCCGTCGACGACCTCATGCGCGACGGCGACGACGAGGCCCTCGGCAGCGGTCACCTCGGCACCACGGAGCTCACCTCGGGGCTCTTCTACGGGTACGTGGTGGTCGACCTGCCGCTGCTGGTGTCCAACCTCGAAGGCTGCGCCCGCAAAGAGTGGGCGAAGGCCGACCGCGCCCTCGCGGGCAAGGTGGTCGAGTCGCTCGTTCACCTGGTGAGCAAGGTGTCGCCGGGCGCCAAGCTCGGCTCGACGGCGCCGCACAGCTACGCGAGCCTCGCGCTCGTGGAGGCGGGCGACGAGCAGCCCCGCACGCTCGCCAACGCGTTTCTCGAGCCCGTGCGCGTCCACGCGAAGAGCCCCGACCTCCTGCGCGCGAGCTACGAGGCCTTGGCGCGGCACGTGGGCGACCTCGATCGCACCTACGGCGTGAGCGGGCAGCGTCGCTACGCGGCCCTCGGCGCGCGCGAGGGGCTCTCGGCGGCGCTCGGCGAGGCCCTCTCGCTGGCGTCGGTGGCGAGCTGGGCGGGCGACGTGGCGCGGGGCGGCTGATGAGCGGTCTCGATGTGCTCCTGCTGCGCTTCGACGCGCCGATGCTCTCCTTCGGGGGAGCGCGCGTCGACAAGAACGGCGTGCAGGCGGTGATCCCCGGTCGCGCGATGCTCACGGGCCTCGTGGGCAACGCGCTGGGCTACGAGCACGGCGAGTTCGACAGGCTCGCCGCGCTGCAGGCGAGGCTGCGCTACGCCGTGCGGCAAGACCACGCGGGCGAAGGGCTCCTCGACTACCACACGGTCGATATGGGACAGCCCTTCATGCTGGAGGGGTGGACGACGCGCGGCGCCCCCGAGTCGCGCGGCGGCGGCGAGAGCAGCACGGGCACGCTCATTCGCTATCAGCACTACCGGGCCGACGCGGTGTACTCCGTGGCGCTCGCGCTGCGCGGCGACGACGCGCCCACGGTCGACGACGTTGCGCGCGCCCTGGCGCGCCCCGAGCGGCCGTTGTTTCTCGGTCGCAAGTGCTGCCTCCCGGCGGCGCCCATCTTTCAAGGGCGGGTGACGGCCCCCACGCTGCGCGCGGCCCTGGAGGGCTGGAGCCTCGCGCCGCCGCGGTCGCGGCGAGGGGAGCGTGGGGCGCCCGCGAAGCGTGCATGCCTGAGCTGGTGGCCCACGGGCGAGGGCACCGAGGTGGGAAGGACCCTCGACCTCACCGACGAGATGGACTGGTCGAACCAGGTTCACGTCGGGAGGCGCTCGGTGCAAGAGGCGACGGTGGAGTACTCCGAGGCGGTGTCACGATGAGCGAGCTGCGAATGGTGCGGGTTCCCTTCGACGCGGTGAAGCTCATGGCGCTGGGGGCGCGGAGGGGGCTTCCGCGCGACGCCGACCTCGGGTACCTCGCGCACAGCGCCCTCGAAGAGCTCTTCGGGCCCGAGCTCGCGCCGAAGCCCTTCTCGCTCCCGACGCCCGCGGCGGGCGCGGGGGGAGGGTACGGGCGGGTGATCCCGGTGCTGGGGTACACCACGGCGACGGCCGACGCGCTGCGCGAGCACGCGCAGACCTTCGCCGACCCGGGCGTGCACGCGCTGTGTCTGTGGAGCGAGCTGGCCGAGAAGCCCATGCCCGCGCGCTTCGAGGTCGGCAAGCGGCTGGGCTTCACGGCGCGCGTGTGCCCCGTGGTGCGTCGCTCGAAGACGGGTGTGCATCAAGACAAGAGCGGCGCCGAGATCGACGCGTTTCTCTCGGCGTGCAGGCGCGTCGAGCCCACGGTGGAGGTGTCGCGCGAGGCCGTGTACGTCGACTGGCTGCGCATGGAGTTCGAGCGCCGCGGAGGCGCCACGCTCGACGGGGCGAAGATGGTTCGCTTCGAGCGGCAGGTGCTCACGCGGCGCAATGCGCCCGACGCAAAGGGAGCTCGCACGGCGCACCGCACCGAGCGCCCCGACGCGCAGATGGAGGGGACGCTCACCGTGACCGACGGCGCGCTCTTCGACGCCATGCTGCGACGGGGCCTCGGGCGACACCGCTCCTTCGGCTTCGGCATGATGCTGCTGCGCCCTCCCACGTAGGAAGCGTCGGTCACGAACCGGCGACCGTGTGGGCGCCGAGGACGAGGTCTCGGCATCCTTACGGCCGCCGGTTCGTGACCGGCGTTGACACTTCACCCTCTCCTCGGAGCGCTCGTCGTGGCGGAGTTTCTCAAAGGCAGGCTCGGCCTCGAGACCGCGCGCATTCCGCAGTCTGATCGCCATGGGATGCTCTGGCTCGCGCGGGGCAACCTCGTGGTCGATGCGGGCACCCTGCGCTTCGTCACCGCGGGCTACGGCGACATGCCCGCGGGCGACTACGCCATTCCGTTTCAGACCGTGAGCTGCGTGGTGCTGCAGCCCGGGTCGACCATCAGCCACGACGCGCTGCGGCTCCTCGCGCGGCATGGCACGGGGCTCGTCACCACGGGCGAGGAGGGGGTACGGCTCTATGCCTCGATGCCCTTCGGCCCCGACAGTTCGAAGCGCGCCCGCAAGCAGGTCGAGATGTGGGCCGACCCCACGCAGCGCACGTGGGTGGCGCGGCGGATGTACGCATGGCGCCTCGGGGAGATCGTTCCCGATGCCGACATCACGGTGCTGCGGGGCATCGAGGGGGCGCGGGTGAAGAAGCTCTACGCCATTCTGGCGCAGCGCTTCGGGCTCGTGTGGGGGGCGCGGCGCTACGACCGGCAGAGGCCCGAGGCCACCGATGCGGTGAACGCCGCCATCAACCACGCCTCCACCGCCGTGAACGCCCTCGGCATGGTGGCGGTGGCCGTGACGGGGACCATTCCGCAGCTGGGCTTCATTCACGAAGACTCGGGCAATGCCTTCGCGCTCGACGTGTCCGACCTGTTTCGCGAAGAGGTGACGCTGCCCATCGCCTTCGGGGCCGTGCGGATGCATCAAGACAACCCCTCGCGCGACACCCTGGAGCGCAGCGTGCGCAAGCTGGCCGGCAAGACCTTTCGGGAGAAGAAGGTCGTGGCAAAAATGATCGACCGCATCAAGGAGCTGTTCGGTGACGATGACGGTGGTGGTAACCCGCAACGTCCCTGACCGCTTTCGAGGCTTTCTCGCGTCGGTGATGTGCGAGGTGGCGCCGGGGGTGTATACTGGGCCGGGCATGTCGCAGGGCGTGCGCGAGCGCGTGTGGACCGTGCTCGAGAAGTGGTTCGAGGGCGCGCCCGACGAGGCCGTGCTCATGACCTGGCCCGACCGCTCGGTGCAGGGCGGACAGCGCTTTGCCACCCTGGGCTCGCCGAAGGTAGAGCTCTTCGAACAAGACGGGGTCTTCCTCGTTCGCGCCGCCCTCACGGTGGAGGCGCACCGCTCTCTGAAAACCAACGATCTGCAGCCGCTCGACGCGGGGGTCATCGCGACGCCCGACGCGAAGCCCGTGACGGGCGGCTGAGCGCTCGCGGATGCCGCTCGCGGCGACCGCGGGTGCCACCGGGAGGCTTGCGGGTGGCGCGTGCAGAGGCCGCGGGTGCGACCCGGAGGCGTCATGGTGGGGGGCGCGGTCACCGCGCGTGGCACCCAGAGGCGTCATGGTGGGGTGCGCGGTCGCCGCGAGTGCCACCCGGAGGCGTCATGGTGGGGGGCGCGCTCGCCGCGAGTGCCGTCAGAAGCATCGGCAGGCGGCGGAGTTGTACTTGGTACGGGTAAACCCGACGTGCATACTGCGGTTGCGTCGCATCGGGCGGCGCCGACGCCAGCGTTGGCGAGCAGAAGGGGTGTCAGGGGTCATGAGGGCTTACGACGACAACACAGCGATCGATGCGGTGCGCCGCGACCTCCGGTTTAGCCGGGGTATGTTGCGGGCGGCGGGGGTGCACGAGACCGAGCTGCGCGAGGTGCAGAAGCTGGTCGACCGCGGCAAGGCGGTGGCCGACGAGCTCGAGGCGGCCTCCGATGCGATCGTCGATGCGAACGCGCTGGTGGCCTGGGGCGACGCGCTGCTCGACCGTGCCATCGAGCGTTTCGCACGCGACGTCGTGCACCTGGTGAACGGCGACCGCGGCGACCTGCGCTACACGGGCTTCTTTCGCGAGGCGCCCGGCGAGTACATTCGCCTGGGGCTCGAGAGCGAGATCGAGCGCACGGCGCACTTTCACGACGTGGCGAAGGAGACCGCCCTGCCCAAGAACGTGCAGGCGAGCCTCGCCGCCGTCGAAGAGAAGCGCGCCGAGGGCACCAAGGCCGTCAAGGCGCGCGAGAACGCCGTGAAGGCCGAAGCCACCGTGTGGCTGCGCGTGCGTCGGCTCAAGGACGACGCCAACGCCGTGCGCCGCTCGGTCTACAACGCACTGGAGCGCTACGCGATCGATCAGAAGCTCCCGGCGGGCTACGCCGACCTGTTCTTTCCGAGCCCGGCCGCGAAGAGCAAGAAGGCCAGGGCGAGCGGTGGCGGTGGCGGCGGTGGTGGCGGTGGGGGAGGGGGCTGAGAGCTCCAGCAGTTTACAGGCGGACGACATCCGTGTCAGGGTAGGGCTCCGCAGCGTTGCAACGAGGTCAAAGAGGCTCCCCCGCGTGGGCGGGGATCGACCCCGACTGCACGGATCTGTTCCACTGCGTCCATGGGCTCCCCCGCGTGGGCGGGGATCGACCCTTGGTTCTCCGCCATCTCGATACGCCGGAGATGGCTCCCCCGCGTGGGCGGGGATCGACCCCTCGTGTTGCGCTGCCGCGTCGACACGCCAACGGCTCCCCCGCGTGGGCGGGGATCGACCCTGCGCTGAGGTAGTCGTCGTTTGCCATCGTGCGGCTCCCCCGCGTGGGCGGGGATCGACCCGGCGGCGGCGGCGAAGGCTGAGCGGCTGCACCGGCTCCCCCGCGTGGGCGGGGATCGACCCGCCTCCTGGTCGCGCT
>CAISKJ010001049.1 GCA_903885885.1 uncultured delta proteobacterium | reverse complement strand
AGTCTTGCCGACCGCAGCCGATGGGGTCGCCCGCGGCCGAGTCGTGGCCGTCGAGGTCGAAGCCGTCGGAGACGCCCATGCGCGTGGGGTCTGCGCGCACGAACGCGAGGCGCGAGATGACCATCGTGGCCGACCCCTTGGGGACCTCGCAGCGCGCGCCCGCGTTGGGGCTCGGGGCCGGCGCTTCGTCGCCGCAGCCCGCGAGGAGCGCAGCGCACGCGAGAAGAGTTGCGCCGAGGGCCCTCACGCGACGAGCCCCCCGAGGCCTTCGGTGACGCGGCCGGGGCCGACGCCGAACTCCGTCGCGCGCACGCCCATCATCTGCAAGATCGAGAAGCTCACCTTGGTTGCGTTCTCACCGCGCGCGCGGAGGTGGAGGTTGCGGCGCATGCCCGCCGAGGCGCCGCCCGCGAGCACGATGGGGTACTCGTCGAGGGCGTGCGTGCGGCCGAAGGAGCAGTCGGTGGTGCACAGCACGAGGGTGTGATCGAGCAGCGTGCCGTCGCCCTCGGTGACGTTGCGCAGCGCGGTAAGAAACGTGGCGAGGTCGGCCATGATGAGCTGCAAGATGCTGAACACCAGGGGCTGATCGCCGGGCTCGTCGTGCGTGAGCTGGTGGTGCCCCGCGGGCGCCGCGCCGAAGAGGGTGTTGTTCACCGACTGCGAGTACATGTGAAAGAACACCCGCGTGAGGTCGCACGCGAGGGCCATCGCGAGCAGGTCGGCCATGAGGCGCGCGCGGCGGGGCATGTCGGGGCGCCCGAGGAGG
Source organism: uncultured delta proteobacterium (assembly GCA_903885885.1). GTDB lineage: Bacteria > Myxococcota_A > Polyangia > Polyangiales > CAISKJ01. The sequence goes on along the minus strand of CAISKJ010001049.1, from coordinate 14,953 downwards.
TCGGGCACCTCCGCGGGGGGCGCGTCGGGCCTGCGGCACGCGGCGAGGTTGGGCGGGTTCTCCTCGAGGCGCTGGAGCTGGCGCTCGATGCCGCGCACGGCCGTGAGGTGCTCGTCGAGGCGCTGGCGGTCGGTGGCGCCGAGGCGCGAGCGGAGGCGGCCTCCCTGCGCGGTGACGGCGTCGAGCACGCTGCGCCGCAGGCCGATGCGCGGGTCGGCCATGGTCATCTCGCCGGGCGCGCGAAAGCCCTCGCCGAAGAGGCGGTTGAAGAGCGCGTAGGGGTCGCTCTCGGTGGGGTTGCGCTGCATGGGGCCCGCGTACGAGAGGCTCTCGTCGGAGCGCTGCACGCCTGTTTCGAGGGAGCGAAAGCGCGTCTCGCCGCCGATGGTGCCCGCGATGATCTGGTCGATGGAGGCGCGCGAGAAGCCCTCGCCCGTCATGTTGTCGCCCGAGAGGAGCCCCGCGGGCCCCGACCCGTGGGGCCGCGTGTTGAGCGTCGCGATGCGCGTGCCCGACACCACCGTGAGGTGCTCGCGCAGGGCCGCGAGGGGCATGAGAATGGGCGACGGCGTCCACGCGGCGCCCTCGCCCGCGGGCGTCCACCGCTCGGGGAGCACGCCGTTGCCCCAGAAGTACACCCCGAAGCGCTTGGGAAAGGCCGCGCCGCCCGCGTACGCGGTGCCGTTGCCGTTCATCATGGCCTCGAGCGGCGGGAGCGCGATCGAGACCGCGGCGCCGCCGAGCACACCCTTGAGAACCGTACGTCGATCGAGTGGCCTCACGGCGCACCTCCGTCGGTGGCTTCGGGCGCGCGCGCCCTACGAAATGCGGGCCCCGTGGCGATGTCACGGAGCAGCGTGCGGAGGCGGTACCCGCTCGCGGCGAAGGCGGTGCGCAGCCGCACGATCTCCGAGCGCTGCTCACCGGTCTCGACGTTGGCCCACGCGTGGCGGTAGAGCCGCTCGACCACGCACTCGGGCAGGAGCGGGTGGTCGTGCAGCGCGGCGTAGAGCTGCATCTCGTCGCTGTAGGCGCGGCCGTCGAGGGTGCCGCTGAGGTCGAGCGCTGCGCCGTTGTCGTCGAGGCGGAAGCGCCCGATGCCGTCGAAGCGCTCGAACGCGAGCCCGACGGGGTCGAGGGTGATGTGACAGCTGCGGCACGAGCGCTCGCTCATGTGGCGCTCGAGGCGCTGGCGCAGCGTGCGGAGCGAGGGCGACGGCTCGGGGATCGCGGTGTTCACGTTCACCGGCGGCGCGGGGATGTTGTAACAGAGCAGCTGCTGGCGAATGAATTTGCCGCGCAGCGTGGGCGAGGTCGACACCGGGTGCGCCTCGAGGGCGAGGAAGGCCACGGAGCCGAGGAAGCCCCTGCGGGGCACCGCGGTGGGGAGCGTAACGCGCACGAACTCGGTGAGGGGCGCGTCGCGCCGCGGAAACTGCACGCCGTAGAGGGCCGCGAGGCGGCGGTTTACAAAGGTCTCGCGGGTGGTGAAGAAGTCGCGGAAGTCGCCCTCGGCGTCGAAGGTGAAGGCCTCGGCGTTGCGCAGCACCTCCTCGCGCGCCGCCGCCCCGAGGTCGGCGGAGAAGCTCGGAAACACCGTGGCGTCTTTGGAGAGCGCGTCGAGGTTCGCGAGCTGCAGCCAGTCGGTGACGAACGCGCGCAGCCCGCGGCGCGCCTTCGGGGCCGCGAGCAGGCGGTCGACCTCGCGCGTGAGGCCCGCCTCGGTGTCGAGGGCCCCGTCGCGCGCGGCGTCGAGGAGGGCGTCGTCGGGGGGGCCGTCCCACAAGAAGTAGCTGAGCCGCGAGGCGAGCTCGTAGCCCGCGAAGCGGCGCTCGCCCGCGGCGTCGGCGCCGAGCTCGACGCGGTACAGAAAGTCCGGCGCCTGCAGCATCGTCGCGAGGGCGTACTCGAGCCCGCGGTGAAAATCCGTGAGGGTCGTGGCCGCGCGCATGGCCACCGCGACGAGCGCGTTCACCTCGTCGTCGGTGAGCGGTCGGCGCCACGCGCGGCGCCCGAGGGCGCGCACCACCGTGGCCGCGCAGGCCGCGTCGTCGGGGCCCGTCGGCGTGCACGACACGTTGGCCGCGCGCCGCGTGGCGTCGCGCAGCACCTGCTCGGCGATGGCGTACGCCGCGTCCTGGTACTGCTCGGCGCCGCGGGGCGAGAGGCTCGCCTCGGAGGCCCCGATGGCGCGCGAGCCCTCGCGCGAAGTGTCGGGCTCGAGCGCGCGCGGCACCACCACGGCGTCGCCGAAGAGGTCGTGCACGGTGTTGGCGTACTGTGATTGGGTGAGCCGCCGTAGCGTCGCGGCCTGCGGCACGTAGGGGGCGACGGGCACGTCGTCGGGGGCGGCCGCGTCGACGGGCGTCGGGGGCGTGACGCCCTCGCACCCGGCCAGCGCGACCCAGAGGAGCATCGATGCGGTGAGGCTGCGCACGGTGTCTTATGGCCTCCTGTGGAGGGTCACACGGTCGGAGAGGGCGATCGTGCCGTCGAGCACGCCGCGCACGGTGGGATCATCGTCGTTGAGCACGTGGCGCCGCGCGAACGCGACGGCCCACGCGCCCACGATGAGGGGCTGAAACGAGTCGGGGATCATCGGGCACCCGCCGAGGGCGAAGTACTGATGGCAGCCGCCGCGCACCTCGATCCACGTGAGGTCGACGGGCGCGGTGGTCATGAACTGCGTGTCGGCCCCGACGGGGTCGTCGGTGCCGCTCATCGCGAGCAACGGGATGCGCACCGACGTGTGCCCCGTGGGCCCGAAGAGGTCGCGGCTGATCGAGCCCGCCATGGGGATGGCCGCGACGACGCGCGGGTCGGCGAGGCCCTCGCGGAACACGGCGACGTCGGCCTCGGAGCAGCTCACGCGCGGGGTGCACATGGGCGTGACGGCCGCGACGTCGAAGGTGGCGCCCGCCGTCGACCACACGGTGTGCGTGCCGAACGAGTGGCCCGAGAGCACCACGCGGCGCGTGTCGCAACGGCCGCCGAGGGGGTCGCTCGCGGGCAGCGCGGCGAGCATGTCGGTGGCCGCGCGAACGTCCTGCGAGCGAAGGTGATAGATCGGAAACGGCCGCGGGTCGGGCGAGTTGAGGAGCGTGTTGCCCACGTGGTCGGGCGCCACCGAGACCCACCCGTGCGAGGCGAAGTAGGCCATGAGAAAATGGCTCGTGCCCGCGAAGCCGCGGTGGCCGTGCGAGTACACGTGCACCGGGTATCCCATGGGGTGCGCGGGCGGCGCGGGCGGCGCGTCGTCGATGGCCTCGGTGTCGGTGAAGAACCGCTCGTACGTGGGATGCGGACCACGGATCGCGCGCGTCGGATACCACACGTGCACCGGGATGGTGCGCGCCGTGGTGGAGCCTCGCGGCGTGTACGTGTGCATGAACACGCGGTGCCCGGTGTTGAAGGGCCCGCGCTGGCGCACATCGAAGGCGCGCGGGTCGCCGACGGGGGCGACGTCGTCGGGCACCACGATGCGGTCGTCGTCGTCGGCGTCGACGGGCGCGTTGCTGTCGGGCGCCGCGTCGAGCGCGGCGTCGAGGGTCGCGTCGAGCGCGGCGTCGGGGGCGGCGGGCGTCACGCCCTCACAGCCCGCGAGCGCGGCGCAGAGCGCGAACCAAAGGGAGTACCGTCGTGCCGTCATCGCGCGCGAATTTCGCACGGCGGGTGGGGCAGCGGTCAACCTTCGCGACGCGGATTCGATTTCTCGGAGAGAAAGTTCTTCACGAGGGCCTCGCCCCCCGCGGTGAGCACCGACTCGGGGTGAAACTGCACGCCGTAGAGCGCGCGCTCGCGATGCCGCAGGGCCATCACCACGCCGTCGGCGGTGCGCGCGGTGACCTCGAGGCAGTCGGGCACGCTCGCCGGATCGACCGCGAGGGAGTGGTAGCGCGCGGCCGTGAAGGGCGACGAAATGCCTTCAAATAAGCCATTTTGGTGGTGATGCACCGCGGCGGACTTGCCGTGCACGGGCTCGGCGGCGCGCACCACGCGGGCGCCGAACACCGAGGCGAGGCACTGGTGCCCGAGGCACACGCCGAGGAGGGGCGCCGTGGAGCGCGCGATGAGCGCGTTGCTCACGCCCGCGCGCGAGGGGTCGCCGGGCCCGGGAGAGATCACCACGCGCCAGGGGTCGCTCGCGATGAGTTCGTCGACGGTGTGCGCATCGTTGAGCACGACCCGTACGCGCACCGAGCTCCCGGCGACGGCGCCGAGGAGCTGGGCGAGGTTCCAGGTGAAGGAGTCGTAGTTGTCGACGACGAGGAGGGTGCGCACGGGGCCTTCGAGGTGCCTCCGCGGAGCGTGCGGAGGCTCAGCGCGAGCGGGCGGCGCGCGCGTTGGGGTCGGGCATCGGAATGATGCGAATGCGGCGCTCTTCCCCTTCGCCCTCGCTCTCCGTCGTGACGCCCGGGAAGCGCGCCAGGGCCATGTGAATGACCCGCCGCTCGCGGGGCGGCAGCGGATCCATCACGACGACCTTGCCGAGCTGAACGCACTGCTTGCCGAGCTTCTGGGCCATCGAGGTGAGGGCCTGCTCGCGCTGCTCGCGCCAGCCCGCGGCGTCGGTGACGAGGTTGGCCCGCTCGCCGTGCAGGTGCTTCGACGCGACGCGCGAGGCCAGCACCTGGAGGGCGTCGAGGGTCGCGCCCTTCTTGCCCACGACGTGCTGCGCGTCGGGGCCCATGAACTCGAACACGGTCTCGCGCTCCTGCTCGTGCACGTGCACGGTGCAGTCGAAGCCCATGTCGGCCAGGGTGGTCGAGAGAAAGGTCGACACGGCCGCGACGGCGTCGGGGTCGGTCAACGGTCGGCGCTGCTCGGTCTCGCTCACTTCTTTGCTCCTGCGGTGGCCGTCTCGACGATGGGCTTGACCACGATGCCGCTCGGGCCGCCCGTGTCGCCCTTGGACTTGTCCATGTGGCGCTTCGTGTACCACTGCTGGCCGATGCCGAGCATGGTGTTCACGAGCATGTAGAGGGCGAGGCCCGAGGGCAGCAGCAGCGACACCAGGGTCATGAAGCCCGGCATGAAGTACACGAGCATCTTGGTCTGCATCGGGTCCATGCCCTGCGGCGGCATGATCTTCTGCTGCACGAACATCATCGCGCCGAGAATGAGGGGCAGCACGAAGTACGGGTCGGGCGCCGAGAGGTCGTGGTACCAGAGCATGAAGGGCGTGTGAAACAGCTCCACCGACGTCTGGAGCGACGAGTAGAGCGCCGCCCAGATGGGGAGCTGCGCCACGAGGGGCAGGCAGCCCGACACCTGCGAGAAGGGGCTCATGCCGTGCTTGCGGTAGAGCTCCATCATGGCGAGGCCGCGGGCCTCGGTGTTGTCGCCGAACTTCTTGTTGATCTCGTCGAGCTCGGGCTTGAGCTTCGACATCATCACCATCGACTTCATGCTGCGCATGAGGAGCGGCAGTAGGAGGATGCGGATGCAGACCGTGAGGAGCACGATCGCGATGCCCCAGTTGCCCGTGGCCCCATGCAGAAAGCGCATGAAGCGGACCATCTGGCGCACGCCGTAGTTGAAGAGGTCGAAGCGCCAGAAGAAGAAGCGGAGGTTGATGGTGTCGACGAGCGAAGGGTCGGTGCGGGCGAGCACCGTGTCGACCTTGGGACCGAAGTACGCCGTGGTCTCGTAGCGGCGCGTGGCGCCCGCGGCGAGCTCGGCGCGCGGCCACCAGAGCTCGCCCGTGTAGAGGGCGCCGATGGCGTTGTCGTTGCTCGGCTGGTTCCACGCGAAGACGGTGCAGCGCACCGATGGGTCGTTGTGCGGAACGAGCGCCTGCGCGAAGTAGAGGTTGCTCACCGCGACGAACTGCGCCGTGCCCGCGAGCGCATCGTTGTAGGAGCGCTTCTCCATCTCTTCGCGCGCGTCGCGGAAGAGGTCGGCGCCGTGGCGGCACGCGCCCTCGGAGATCTGCCACGGGCGGCGCCCGAAGAAGCTGCCGGTCTCTTCGGCGCGCTCGGTCCACTGGTACGCGGGGAGCTGGTGCTCGACCGTCGCCGCGCCGCCGCGGTTGGTGACCGCGTCGATGACCGTGAGGGCGTAGGGCGAGGCCGCGCGGAGGGTGCGCACCACCTCGACGTCGCTGCCGCGCCACGTGAGCTCGACCTCGCGGTCGGACACCTGACGGCCTTCGAAGTCGTACCACCACGGGGTGACCACCTGGTCGCCGCGGCGCACGGTGAGCTTCATGCGAAGGGGGAGCGCGGACTCGTCCCACGTTGACACGAGCTCGAGGCGGCGGTCGGGGTCGGCGCGCAGCTCCGCGGCGTTCTCGGGGGCGGCGGGCGGAAAGATGCGCTCGATGAGGGCCGAGATGCCCTCGCTGTCGGGCGCCGGACGGCCGCGCGCGGGGTTGGGCGTGCGCGGGTCGTCGTCGCGCGAGGCGGGCACCATGCGCGGGTTCTTGAAGCGAAACTGCGGGTCGTTGAGGCGCACCGACGTGAGCGCGCCGGAGCGCGTCGAGACCACGGCGTCGAGGCCCGCGCTGCCCGTCGAGAGGCGGAGGCTCGCGTGGGGGAAGAGCCCCGGTGCGGGCCTGGCGATCTCGGGGGGGCGCCGCGGATCGGGGTGGTCGTGGTAGCGGCCCCACAGAAAATACCCGATCGCCGCGATGACGGCGGCGATCAGGAGGAACCGCGAGGAGTCGTTGCTCATGCGTCAGCGTCCTGCCGACGCGTGCGATGCGTCGGATGGTGGGAGGGAGTCGATGGTGGGAGGGGGATCGTACCCGCCGGGGCAGAAGGGGTGGCAGCGCCCGAGGCGTTTGAGGGTGAGCCACGACCCCTTCGCCGCGCCGAAGCGCTCGATGCACGTCATCGAGTAGCGCGAGCACGAGGGCTCGAAGCGGCAGACGTTGCCCAGCAGCGGCGAGAGCGCGAAGCGGTACGCGCGGATCAACGCGAGGAGCAGGGCGCGGATCATGGTTTCATCGGTGCTTTGACAAAGGCCTCGGGCGAGGTCGAGCGCGCGGCGGCGGGGCCACCCTTGCGGCGCGCGAGGGCGGCGAGAATCTCTGCACGCATCGCGTCGGAATCAAGCCCCGCGGCGCCTTCGCGCGCGATCACCACCACGTCGAAGCGCGGCGGAAAGCTCTCGCGGTGGAGGCGAAAGACCTCGCGCAGCACGCGACGGACGCGGTTGCGACCGACGGCGTTGGCGACCTTGCGACTTGTGACGAGACCGAGACGCGCCGGCCCCTCGACGCCACGGTCGAAGAGCACGATCACGAAGTGCTGCGAATGGACGCGGCGACCACGCTTTTGGGCCGTGAGGAAATCCACACGGCGCGTGACGCGATCGGTCTTGGGAAAGCCGTACCCCAACGCGCCCTCACTCACAGCAGGGATGATGTGTTGCGTGGCGCGACGGGGCAGCGCGACCGCTACTTCTCGTAGGTCGTGACCGCGAGGCGCGTGCGGCCCTTGCGGCGGCGGTTCTTGAGCACGGTACGGCCGCCCGCGGTCTTCATGCGCGCACGGAAACCATGGGTGCGCTTGCGGTGGGTACGGCTCGGCTGATAAGTGCGCTTCGACACGATGTCCTCCTCGAACTGGGGGCGGGAACAAACAACAGTCATCGCAGACTGTCAAGCGCGTGCAGATGACGAAATCGCGGCCCCGTGGGGGGCGCCTCGCGGGGGGCGGCGATCGCGTGAACGCCTTGATTTCCCAGTACATGCAGCGATTCTGAGGGCCGCGGGAGCGGCGAGCGCGCCCCCGGAGCGCGCCACAAAATCGACAGGGCCACGGCGACGAGCGGGCTCACGGGGCCGCCTCGGGGCGCGCGAGGAGGCCCGCGTCGAGGAACGAGAAGCTCCCCTCGCGGCCCACGATCACGTGGTCGACGAGGGGCACCTCGAGGAGCGCGCCCGCCGTGACGAGCATGCGGGTGAAGCGGATGTCTTCGGCCGACGGCGTGGGGTCTCCCGACGGGTGGTTGTGCACCATGAGAACGCCCGCTCCGCCCTCGCGCACGGCGAGGGCGAACACCTGGCGCGCGCCCACGGCGCAGGCGCTCGCGGTGCCGCAGGCCAGCATGCGTTCGGCCACGGGCCGCTGGCGCGCGTCGAGCACCACGGCGAGCACGCGCTCGTCGGAGGCGTCGACGAGGCGCGCTCCGAACGCGCGCACCACGTCGCGGCTCGATCGGTACGGTGCCGTGCGCGTGAGGGGGACGGCGCCGGCGCGGCGCGCGATCTCGACGGCGGCCACGAGGCGCGCGGCGCGGCGCTCACCCACATCACGGGCGAGGGGGCCGATGGCGGTGCGCGACACGCCGCGGAGTCCCTGATGGGTCGCGAGGAGCGCGCGCGCCGCGGCCAGTTCGCTCGTGGGCGCGCGGCCCGAGCCGAGCACGATGGCGACGAGCTCGGTGTCGCTCAGGGCGTCGAGGCCGACGCGGCGCAGGCGTGCGTGCGGGGTGTCGTGATCTTGCGTGGGGGTGAGGTCGGTTGTCATGGGGCGATGGCCCGATCAGCGCCCGTGCCATCGCGCGAAATCGCTGTGCGCCAGAGGGAGCTCGAATCCGCGGGGTGGCGGAACGGGGTGGCGAGGGGGTGGCGGAGGGGTGGCGGATCGCCACCGAGGTGCTGTAGCTTCGCGCGCCCTGTGACTGCAGAAGCGCGTCGGTGTGCGGTGTTCGCTGCGGCGATGGCCCTCGTGGCCGCGCCCGGCGTCGCCGTGGCGCAGCGCGCGCGCGACACGGACGGCGTGTACGGGCGCCTCGACGGCGACCTGGTGCTCTCGGCCGAGGTGATGGGCCTCGCCGCGGACACCGCGACGGGCCTCGCGGGCGCGGGGAGCGTGGCGCTGCGCGCGCGCTACATGGAGATGACCGGCGCGGCCCTCGGGTACGACCGCGCCGTCTCGTCGGGCCGCCACGACGCCCTGTGGCTCGCCGTCGATTTTCGCCCCGCGTGGCTCGCGCGGCTCACCAACGACATGGAGCGCGGGCCCCGCTGGCTCGACCTCGCCCTCGACTCGATCGGCATCGAGATCGGCGGAGCCTGGGTGCGCCCGGGCGAGGCCGTGCGCGCTGGCGGCGGCTTCGGCTTCGTGCTCGGCGGCGGCGTCGAGCTGCCGCTCCTGTGGTCGCGCGGCGACGGGGTGATGCTCCGCTTCGCGGCCCGTTGGATCAGCGCGCGCGCGTGGGACGCGCAGGGCACCGGCGCCCGCGACGGGGGCTTCGAAGCGGGTGTGGGCGTGGTGTTTCGCACGCTCGTGCGCACCGGCGCCGTGGCCCGCTACGAGTAACCCCGCGGCGCCATCGGCGGACGGGGTATGTCCATGGTGGGGCTGTTCGCGTGTTCAGTGATCTGCTAGGGTCGCGGCGTTCTCGTGAGGCGCCCGATGGAGGCGCGGCCTCGCGGGTGGAGGCGACCGATGAGCACGCAGCGCAAGACCAATATCTACAAGGGCTCGATGACCGGCGACGAGGCGCGCGACAAGCTGCAGCGCACCGCGGAGCGCCTCGGGCTCACCGACCTCACGTACACCCCCGGGCGCGGCCTCGACGCAGGCTCCATGAGCGTGACGTTTCAGTACGCGGGCACGCGCATCGAGCGCACCTGCGCGACGCAGCCCACGCTCGACGCCAACACCGCCTGCCTCGCCCTCTGGATCGAAGACCGCGCGCGCAACCTCGAGCGCGGCATCGAGACCTTCGCCGAGGCCTTCGCCGACAGCTTCGTGGCGGCGACCAACGACAACGCCGTGGCGGCATGGCAGCTCACGCGGGTCAACTACTACGAGGGATCCAAGTCGGTCGAAGAGTGCATCGACGTGTTTCGCTCGGCCTTCGCGCGGCTCAACATCCCCGAGACCGATGTGAAGGTCACGTGGGACACCGACGGCAACTGGGCGCGGCTGCGCATGCGCCTGCCGTCGGGGGCCATCGTCGAGAAGGTGTCGCGCGCGCAGAAGACCTGCATGGCCAACCTTGCGGCGCTCGCGCTCTGGCTCCAATCTCGCGCGCGCAACTGGGAGCGCGGCATCGAGAGCCTCGACCTCGACCGCGTCTTCGCGGGCAACCTGCTGCCGGCCAAGGTGGCGTAGCAGTTCGTTCGGTCACCCGTCGATGAGGGCCCGCGGAGGGCCACGCGCATGATCCGCAGGATCCACATCAGCCTTCGCCCTTCCGAAGCTCTCGTCGCCCTGGTGTTGCTCCAAGGCCCCGCTGCCGAGGGCGCCGCGCCGCCGGGCGTGTCGGCCGCAACCTACGCCTTCGGCGCGCGCGCGGGGCAAGAGGTCGCCCGCGCCTTCGATGCGCACGCGCGCGCGCTCGACGTGCTCGGGCAGTGCCTCGACTGGCTCGAGCGCCGGAGCATCGCCGCCGTCGAGCGTGCGCGCGCCCGCTCGGCGCCGCGCGCGCTCACGTGGCAGCGCGCGGTCGAGCTCCGCGTCGACGTGAAGGCCCTCGCGCGCGACGTGTCGGTCGAGGCGAGCGACGCCGACTCGCCTGCGCGTGCGAGCGCGTGGGCCGTGCGCGCGGTGCTGCGCCACCTCGCGTCGACGACGCTCCACGCGTGCGAGGTGCGCGTCGGCGCCGAGAGGGTGCCCGCGGCCGAGGCGCTGGGCTCCTACGACGTCGCGCTCACCGCGGCGGGCTTCGGCCCCCACGCGACGCCGCCCGCGCGCCTCGCGCACCTCGCCACGCGCGCGAGGCGCCGCGACGAGGTCGCGAACGAGGCGCCCGTCGAGGCCCCTCCAGCGGTGAAGCCCGCGCCCGTCGCGAAGCCTGCGCCTGTGGCGAAGGCCGAGCCTGCGCCCGTCGCGAAGGTCAAGGCCGCACCGAAAGCGCGCGTCGAGGAGAGGCCTCGCACCCCGCCGCCCCCGCGTCCGAGCGTCGGCTTCGGCGGTCTGCCCGACGACGCGATGCCTGAAGACCGTCGCACGGGCGATGTGTACGGCGCGCGCGGCCTCACGCTCGACGCGGAGTTCTTTCTCACCGAGGCGGCCATCGTCGAGTGGCCGTGCGACGTGAAGGCGCTCGAGCGCGGGCGTCGGCTGGTGGTCTCGAAGCTCCACCCCGACCGCGCGGGCGACGAGGCGACCACGTCGTTTCACCGCGCGATCAAGGGCCACGCGGAGCTTATGAAGAAGCTCGGGCCCTCCGCGAGCGCGGCGCCGACGAGCGCGGCGCCGACGGTCGTCGATGAGAAGCCCGCGCCTTCGTCCGCGACGGTGAGCGCGGTGGTCGAGAAGCCCGCTGTGGTCGCCGCGCCGAAGCGTCCGCGTGCGAAACCGACGACGAACGCAACCGCGACGGCGAACCCGCCGCCGCCCGCGCCGGTGGCGAGCGGGAGCACGTACGAGTGGCCGCCGCGTCCCGTCGAGAAGCCCGTGCTCGCGCCGACGCTCGTGCGTAAGCCGCGGGGCAAGGCGCGCGCAGAGAAGTCCGACGACGACGCGCCCGTCGCGGCGCGCGCGCGTCGTATCGCCTAGAAACGCGCGGCAGACCGCTGCCGCGCCGTCTCAGCCGATGGCGATCATGGCGAGGAGCTCGGGGTGGTCGAGCGACTTGCCCGAGCCCAGCACCACGGCGCTGATCGGGTCGTCGGCGACCATCACGGGCAGGCCCGTCTCTTCGCGCAGGAGCACGTCGAGGTTGCGCAAGAGGGCGCCGCCGCCCGTGAGCACGATGCCCTTGTCTTTGATGTCGGAGCAGAGCTCCGGCGGGGTCTTCTCGAGGGCGCTCATCACCGCGTCGACGATCGAGTTGATGGGCTCGGCGAGCGCGTCGCGAATCTCGTCGGAGTTGATGACGAGCGTGCGGGGAACGCCAGCCACGAGGTCGCGGCCCTTGACCTCCATGGTGAGGGGCTCGTCGAGCGGGTACGCGTTGCCCACCTGGCACTTCACGCGCTCGGCCGTCTGCTCGCCCACCATGAGGTTGTACTTGCGCTTCAGGTAGGCCTGAATGGCTTCGTCCATCTTGTCGCCGCCCACGCGGATCGACTGCGAATAGACGATGCCGGCGAGCGAGATCACGGCCACTTCGGAGGTGCCGCCGCCGATGTCGACGACCATGTTGCCCGTCGCCTCGGTCACGGGCAGGCCCGCGCCGATGGCCGCGGCCATGGGCTCTTCGATGAGGTGCACCTCGCGGGCGCCGGCGCTCTCGGCGCTCTCGCGCACGGCCCGCTTCTCGACCTCAGTGATGCCGAAGGGGACGCAAATTACAATACGCGGCTTGACCAGCGTCTTGCGATTGTTGGTCTTCTTGATGAAGTACTCGAGCATCGCCTCGGTGATTTCGAAGTCGGCGATGACTCCATCACGCAAGGGGCGAATGGCCTGAACGCTGCCGGGCGTGCGCCCGAGCATCTCTTTGGCCTCGCGGCCCACCGCGCGAACCTTCCGCACGCCGCGCTCGTCTCGCTGGACGGCTACGACGGAAGGCTCACACGACACGATGCCCTTGCCGCGAACGTAGATGAGTGTGTTGGCAGTCCCCAGATCGATCGCGAGATCGCTCGAGAACAGTCCGCTCACCCAGTCGAAGAGCATCCGATCACCTCATAGTTCCGCCGAAGTTACCCGACGAGAACCATCGCTCAAACCCAGTAAAATCCACCGTTACGCGTCGGGCGCGGGCGGCGGGTATAACAACTCCGGAAGCAAATGACAAACCCCTACGGCGGCGCGCGCCGACTCGTCGCGCGCTGACCGTCAGCGGCTCTTCGCCGCGCGGCGACGCCTGCGCGCCACCAGGGCGAGCGCCCACGCCGCAGCCCATGCGCCCGGCGCGCGCGTCGGACCCGCGCTGCACGAGCACCCGTCGTCGACGGGAGGCGCCGCGCCGCGATCGGCCGTGGCGCCCGCGTCGCCCTGCGCGTCGAGCCTTGCGACGTCGGTCGGCGCGTCGAGGGGCGGCGCGTCGCTCACACCGTTCACATCGCTCACACCGTTCACGTCGATCACGTCGGTCGGCGCCGTCGCATCGGCCGACGCCGCGTCGAGCGCGTCGAGCGCGTCGTCGGCATCGGTCGCATCGCTCACGTCGGTCACGCTGCGCGCGTCGTCGGCGTCCGACACATCGCCCGGGGCGCTCACGTCGCGCGCGGCGTCGTCGGTCGCATCGGTGCCCCGATCGATCGGAGGCACGTCACGCGTCACCAGAACCGGCGGCGGCCCCGCGTCGATGGAGGCCAGCACCGTGCGCTGGGCGGGCCACAGCGGGCCGCACACCATGCCCACCTGCGTGGTCGCGCCGCAGGCGGGCGACACGCCGTTGAGAAGGCGCCCGGAGAACAGCGGCTCGACGTGGTCGCCGCCGTCGATGGAGCTCCCCAGGAGGTAGCCGTCGGCCGCTTCGTCGGCGCACACGTAGAGCACCCCGCCGTGCTGGCGCAGGCAGCGCGCGGTGACCATCGACGCGACGCGCGTGAAGGGCCCGCCGCGCACCGAGCGGCGGATGCCCTCGGCGCGGCTCGCGCTCGCGACCCACACCGTGTCGCCGTTGTCGGAGAGCGCGAAGCCCACCATCTGGTCTTCGGTGCGCGTAAGCTCGCGAAAGGTGCGGCCGCCGTCGTCGGAGCGCAGGAGCATCGTGCCGAAGCCAACGGCGGAGCGCACGTACACCACGTCGGGGTCGTGCGGGTCGACCGCGGCCACGAAGGAGCTCGAGCCCGAGAGAAAGGCCGTGTCACGGGCGACCTCGGTGGTGGTCATGCCGCCGTCGTCGGAGCTGCGGAGCACCGCGATGCCCCCGCGGACGAAGCCCGAGACGTAGATGCGCGACGGGCGCGACGGCGCCATCTCGACGGTGTCGGTGAAGAAGTCGGGGATGCGCGCGCCCTCGGTCCAGCTTGCGCCGCCGTCGTCGGAGAGCACCAGCGTGTCGTCGACGCCGTTGGGGCCGATGGCCGTCACCATGTAGCGCCCCGTGGCGTCGTTGGCGACGTCGACGATCGCGCGCATCGGGTTGCCGCGCGGCCCGCCCCACGAGCACCCGCTGCGCGAGATGGTGATGCCCCGCGGCGTCCCCACCACGATGGTGCCGTCGAAGCCGATGGACATCGAGGCGTCGAAGGAGCCCACCGCGTCGAGGGCCTCTTCGCACACCCACGCCCACGTGCGCCCCGCGTCGTAGCTGGTGGCGAGGCCGAAGGTGGTGCGCAGCGCGAGCACGCGGCTCTCGGGCCCGGGGCCCGCCACGAAGTAGTTCGACGAGGGGAAGCGCCCGTTGGCGCGCGCCTGCGACGGCAGCGCCGCGCCGAGCAGCGCGACCGCGAGCGCGAAGAGAGAGCGTGAGGTCGAGGCGTACATCGCGGGCGCATCGTAACGCGTATCGCAGGCGCCTTCGCGCGTGGAAGAACGGCCGAGAGCGTTGTAGGGTGCGCGCGGGGGCACCCGCGCCCGTCGACAGGTAGCACGCGCATGACCACCGACCACGAGGCATGGATCGCCGCGGTGCTCCGCACGGAGCTCCCCATCCGTGAGGGGGCCTTCGCCGTGGTGCCCTGCGCGCGTCCCGACGCGAGCGAGCGCGAGCCCGCGTGGCCCCTCGCCGCGTGGAGCGACGCGGGCTCCGTCGGCGTGCGCGTGCGACTGCGAACGCCTGGGGCGCCGCGCGACGTGTGCCGCGAGCTGGGGCTCGTTCCGCGCGCGTGCCTCGACGACCGCAGGCGCGCGGAGGCCGTCGTGCGCGCGTGGTGCGCGGTGCTTCGCCGCGCGCTGCGCGACCTCTCGGCGAGCGCGCTCCCCGACGCGCCGAGCTTCACCGCGGCCGACCTCGGCGAGCCCTGGGTGTTCGCGAAGCTCCTCCGGCGAAGCGCCCTCGCGACGCGCGACGACTTCATCGAAACCCTCTCGGAGCAGAGGCACTTCGGGCGCTTCTTCGCCATCGCTCCGTCGGTGGCGGGCGCGGGCCTCGTGCGCGTGTGCGACGCCCTCTACGACGCGCCGCCGCTGCTGTCGTCGCGGCTCATGGT
>CAISKJ010001048.1 GCA_903885885.1 uncultured delta proteobacterium | reverse complement strand
TGCTCGCGGGCTCCCGCGACGGGGCGCTGCTCGCGTGGACCGAGGGCGCCGGCGACCGCGCGACGATGCGCGCGCAGCCGCTGGACGCGCGCGGGCGTGCGGTGGGTGAGCCGGTCGTGATCGCGACGGGCGCCGTCGATGGTCTCGCGCTCGCGGCGACGGGGATGCGCTACGTGGCCGCGTGGCGCGCGGACGGGGCGTCGATCAGGGCGCGCACGGTGTCGTCGGACGGCCTCGCGATGGGCGCTGCGTTCGAAGTGGTGCCCGCGGTGGGGGGGCTCGCGGTAGGTCCTCCCGCGCTCGCGTGGGGCGACGCGCGCATGGCCGTGGCGTGGAGCGATCGGCGCAACGGCGACCTCTCGCTGCAGGTGACGACGGTGGACCTCGCGGGGCGTCGCGGTGCCGATCCGCAGCGGCTCTCGGCGCGCTTCGCGGCGGGCGCGCGGGCCTCGCTCGCGTGGGACGGCGCGGCCTTCGGGGCGACGTGGTGGGAGCCCGTCGGCGGCGGGAGCCCGCGCGCGTACATGGCCCTCGTCGACCGCGCGGGGCGTCGCATCGGCACGCCCATGCGCATCGGCGCCGACGACGACACCGCGCTCACCGCGCCCGTGATCGCGTGGCAGAGGCCGGAGTACTTCCTCGCCGCGGTGCGCGGGGGAGCGTCGGTCGAGGCGAGGCGCACGGGGCCGCGCGGCTGTGACATGCCCCCGGCGCCGGGGCCGCAGGGCCCGCGTTGACTTTCGGGGAGCGGCTCTCGTAGGGTGCCGCGAAAGTCGCGCGCGGCACGCGTTGTTTGCGCGCGCAGAGAGTGAAAAGCTGCCGTGTCGGGTGCGATCGAGATCAAATCGGCGCGAGAGATCGACGCCATGCGCGTGTCGTGTCAGATGGCGGCCGAGACGCTGCTCCTCGTGGGCGACAAGCTGCGCGTGGGGATGACCACCGAGGAGATCAACACGCTCGTGCACGAGGACACCGTGCGCCGCGGCGCCACGCCCTCGCCGCTGAACTATCACGGCTTTCCGAAGAGCGTGTGCACGAGCATCAACGAGGTGGTGTGCCACGGCATCCCGGGGCCGCAGAAGCTGCACCACGGTGACATCATCAACGTCGACGTGACCACCTACTACGGCGGCTTCCACGGCGACACGAGCGCGACCTTCTTCATCGGCTCGCCGTCGCCCGAGGCCCGCCACGTGACCGACGTCGCGCGCCGCGCGCTCGAGCTCGGCGTGTCGGTGGTGCGCGAGGGCGCGCGCATCGGCGACATCGGCGCCATCATCGAGGAGTACGTGCACACGCAGGGCTGCGGCGTGGTGCGCGACTACGTGGGCCACGGCATCGGGCGTAAGTTTCACACCGACCCGCAGGTGCCCCACTACAAGATGCCGCGCACGGCGCCGAACCCGCGCATGAAGGCGGGCATGATCTTCACGATCGAGCCCATGGTGAACCTCGGCACCTGGGAGGTGGAGCTCGACGCCCGCGACAAGTGGACCGTGCGCACCAAGGACCGCAAGCTGAGCGCGCAGTTCGAACACACCGTGCTCGTGACGCGGACGGGGTGCGAGGTGCTCACGCGGCGCCCGCGCATGCTGGCCAACAGCGAAGAGAGCGACGTGATGCTCGCGGAGGCGCCGTGAGCGACGCGCGACCGTTTCGCGTGCTGGGCCTGCAGCAGATCGCGATCGGGGCGCTCGACAAGGGCGCGCTGCGGCGGCTGTGGGTCGACACGCTCGGCGTCGAGGTGGTTTCGAACTACCAGAGCGAGCGCGAGAACGTAAACGAAGACATCGCGCGCCTGGGGCGCGGCCCCTTCGCGGTCGAGGTCGACCTCATGCAGCCGCTCGACGCGGCGAAGAGCCCGAAGGTGCACGAGCCCGCGCTCAACCACGTGGGCCTGTGGGTCGACGACCTCGCCGTGGCCGTCGCGTGGCTCGGCGCTCAGGGCGTGCGCTTCGCGCCGGGCGGGATTCGCCGCGGGGCCAGCGGGCACGACGTGGCCTTCATTCACCCGAAGGCCAACGCCGAGGCGCCCATCGGGGGCGAAGGGGTGCTCATCGAGCTGGTGCAGGCGCCCGCCGACGTGATCGCGGCCTTCAACAAAGTAGGCTGAAAAATAGGCATCGACGCGGGGGCTGTGCCAATCGTCGCGGCACCCATGGACGACCGCCTCGCGAGCTACGTCACCAACCTCGACCGCGACGTGTTCGCGCTGCGCAACCTCCCTGAAGAGGTCGTGGCCGTGCTGTTCGCGTACTACTCGCGCTCGCGCGACGACCTGCGCACGAACCTGCGTCGGCTCCTCGACGACCACGAGCTGGCGATGCTCGAAGGGGGCGCGGCCGACGTGCCGGCGCTCTCGACCGCGCGCGATCGGGCGAGGGCCTTTCACGAGAAGTGGGTGGTGGGCTACGGCCACGCCTCGGTGGCCGAGCACGCGGTGGTTCACCTCGCCGTCGAGCGCTGCTCGATCGTGGCGGCCAAGGCCCTCGAAGAGGCGCGACTCGCGGCCTACACCGAGAAGAGCACCCGCTACGTGCGCTTCGACGAGGGCACCCTGGTGACCGACATCGGTCTGCCGCCGGACCTCGAGGCCGTGTACGAGAAGGGCGCGCGCGCGCTGCTGCGCACCTACGCCACGGTGGCCGACGGCGTCGAGGCGGCCCTCATCGCGAAGCACCCGCCGCCGGAGGGGACGCCCCCGAAGGCCCACGCCGCGGTGCTGCGCGCCCACGCGTGCGACCTGTTGCGGGGGCTCCTGCCCGCGGGCGTGCCCACCAACGTCGGGGTCACGCTCAACGCGCGGGGCCTCGAGCACCACGTGGGGCGCATGCTGGGCTCTCCGCTGGCCGAGGTGCGCCGCATCGGCGAGGCGATGCGCCAGGAGGGCGCCGTGATCGTGCCGACGCTGCTGAAGTACACGGCCCCGCGCAAGCACCGCGACGGTGCCTACGAGCGGGTGCTCAACGCGCGCGGCGCGCTCCACGCGATCAGCGACGACGCGCCGAACTCGGACGTTCGTCTCATCGATGGGAGTGACGAGCCTCTTCGTACCCTGGCGGCGGCGATCCAGTGCGAGCTCTTCGGCATCGCCTGGGACGAGGCGTGGCGGCGCTCGTCGCACGCGGCGCGTGCGAAGCAGGTGGTCGACGCGTACCTCGCCGACCGGGGCCCGCACGACCAGCCCCTGCGCGCGCTCGAGCAGGTGACCTTTCGCTTCGAGGTGTGCTGCGACTACGGCGCGTGGCGCGACCTGCAGCGGCACCGCATGGTGTCGGCGACCACGCCGCGGCTGGGCACGAGCGCCGGGTGGTGGCTCTCGCCCGAGCTCGCCGAGCTGGGCTTCGAAGACGTGTGCCGCGAGGCCCTCGAGGGGGCCGTCGACACGCACGCGCAGCTCGCGACCTCGCACCCCTGGGAGGCGCAGTACGCCGTGCCGTTGGCGTTTCGCGTGCGGTACGTGATGCACGCCAACCTGCGGGAGATGTTTCACCTCATCGAGCTGCGCTCGGCGCGGCAGGGGCACGAGAGCTACCGGCGCGTGGCGCAGGGCCTCGCCGAGTGCCTCTTGAGCGCGTGCCCGTGGCTGGCGACGCACCTGCGCGTCGATCGAAACCACTATCCCTGGGCGCGGCACTGAGGTCCCTTGCGGCGGGGCGGCCGTCGGCCGCACACTCGCGCGCCACTATGGGAATTCCTGATCGGCCTTCGAGTGTGGTGACGGGCGCGGGCAGCGGTCTGGGCCGCGCGCTCTGCGTTCAGCTCGCGAAGCGCGGCGCGCGCATCGTGGTGAGCGACGTGAACGAGGCGGCGGCCCGCGAGACCGCGGCCATGCTCCCCAACGCCGAGACGCACGTCTTCGCGTGCGACGTGTCGAAGCGCGCCGAGGTCGACGCCCTGGCGCGCTTCGCGGCCGAGCGCCTGGGCGACATCGACTTCGTCGCCAACAACGCCGGCGTGGCGGTGAGCGGCGACGTGGGCACCATCCCCGACGCCGACTGGCAGTGGATCGTGGGCGTCAACCTCTGGGGCGTGATCTACGGCTGCGAGGCGTTTCTGCCCGCGATGAAGCGCCGCGGCCACGGGCACATTCTCAACGTGGCCTCGCTGGCGGGCATCGCCAACGCGGCGCGCATGGGGCCCTACAACGTCACCAAGGCGGGCGTGATCGCGCTGAGCGAGACGATGCACGGCGAGCTCCGCGGCTCGGGCGTGGGCGTGAGCGTGCTGTGCCCGTCGTTCTTTCCGACCAACATCATCAAGAGCGCCAAGGGCGGTGCGCCGGGCGAGACGGCCTTCGCCGAGAAGCTCATGGCGCGCAGTCCGCACTCGGCCGAAGACATCGCGCGCATCGCCCTCGACGCTTGCAAGAAGGGCGACCTGCACATTCTTCCGCACGTCGAGGGGCGCTGGTTCTGGCGCATGCGCCGCCTCCTCCCGCAGCGCTCGCTCGAGCTCGCGATCAACTTTCAGCGCCGCGCCAGCAAGTCGCGCTCAGCGTAGACGCAGCACCGAGAGCACGTTCGTAAAGTCGTCGGTCCACGGCTGCGCGTCGGGCGCGGGCTCGGCGCGCACCCAGCGCTCGTCGCGCGCGATGGCGCCGAGGTCGTCGTCGCTCCGCGCGAGGAGCACCCATGTGGTCGCGATGGGGCCGTCGGGGCCTGCGACGGGCGCGTAGCGCACGCGGGCGATCATGTGGGCGTCGCGCGCGAGGGCCGCGAGCACGGGCGCGAGGCGCACGTGGCGGTTGGTGATGTGCAGCGCGATGACACCGTGCGCGTCGGTGCGCGCGCGGTACACGGCGAGCGCCTCGCGCGTGAGGAGGTGCGTCGGAATGGCGTCGGAGCTGAACGCGTCGAGCACCAGGAGTCGGTACGGCGCGCCGGTCTCGCGCGCGAGCGAGCGCCGCGCGTCGCCGGTCACGATGCGCCACGGCGCGCGCGCTTCGCGGAGCCAGGTGAACCAGCGTTGCGCGACGGCGACCACGGCGGGGTCGAGCTCGTAGAAGGTCCATCGCTGGCTGGGGCGCGCGTGCGCGATGAGCATGCCGACGCCGAGGCCGACGACGCCGATGCGCTGCCCGTCGAGCGCGGGCGCGAGCGAGGCCATGAGCTCGCCGACGGGCCCGTTGGCGTCGTAGTAGCCCACCGGGCGGCCGTGCATCTTGGGCGATCGGTACTCGAGCCCGTGGAGCGTCGTGCCATGCAGGAAGCGCCGCACGCCGCGCGACTCTTCGACGCGCAACACCCCGTAAAATGAGCGCGAGGCGTGGAGTACGGAGCGGTCGGCGCGACCGGCCGCGAGAATGGCGATGAGGCCGAGGGCGAGGCGCGGCCGCCGGCGTATCGAGAGCACCGTGAGCGCCGCGAGGGGGAGCCCGTAGCGCAGGAGCGCGGGCGCGCGCGTGACCGTGACCGACGGCGTCGCGAAGAGCCACATCGCGAGGGCGCCCACGGCGAGCGGAACGAGCGCGTCGGCGGGCGTCCATCGGCGCGCGGCGCGCGGCGGCGCGGCGGGGCCGAGCACGGCGAGCGGGTCGAGGCCCGCGTCGCGCAGCAGGGCCTCTTCGCGCACGCGCGGATCGGGGGCCTCGGGCGTGCGAGGGAGGAGGAGCACCGCGAGCGCCATCGCGAGGGGATACTCGGTGACGCGGACGAAGAGGTGCGGCGCGACGAGGGCGTTGAAGACTCCGCCGAGCGCGCCGCCGACGGCGATGGCGAGCTGAAACGAGGTGATCGACGCGTCGGTGGGCCTTGAGCGCGCGAGCTCTCCGTGGAGCAGATAGGCGCACCACCCGAAGAGCGTGAAGTGCGCCACCACGAGCGGGAGCCGCGTCGCGACCTGCGGCGCCGAGAAGAGGAACATGAGCTGGAGCAGCCCCAGGAAGGGCGCCAGCGTGCGGGGCCCGGGCGCATCGGGGGCCCGTGCAAACACCGCGATGAAGCTCGCGAGGTACACCACGAGCGGCGCGACCCAGAGCAGCGGAAAGGACCCCACGTCGGTGGCGATGTGCGCCGTGAGGCCGAGCATCATGCTCGACGGCACGAAGGCCAGCGCGACGAGGCGGAGCCACGCGCGCGTCGCAATGACGCCGTGCGGGCGCGGCGCGTCGATGTTCGCGGTCGGCGCGCGCAGGGCAGGCCACGCGCAGGCGGCCATGGCGGCGACGTAGAGGGCGAAGGCCGCGGCGAAGGCGCGCGACTGCGCGGCCAGCGGCACGAGGGGCTCGATGACGAAGGGGTACGCGACGAGCGCCGCGAGGCTGCCCACGTTGCTCGCGGCGATGAGCGGCGACGGATCGCGGCCCGGGGCGCGCGCGACGAACCAGCGCTGGAGGAGCGGAGCGCCCGTCGACAGGAGCGCGAAGACCGGCAGCACGCGCGCCGCGAGGGTGACGAGGATCCACGCGGTGGGGTCGCCGTCGGGGGGCGTGAGCGAGCCCATCGCGAAGGGGAGCGTGAGGCCCGCGAGCGCGAGGAGGCCGACGTGCAACGGCGCGACGCGTCGATCGCCGAGCGCGCGGGGCGCGGCGTGGGCGTAGGCGTAGCCGACGAGGAGCGCGGCTTGAAAGAAGACGGCGCAGGTGTTCCAGAGCGCGGGCACGCCGCCCGTGTGGGGCAGGAGGGCGCGCGCGATCATCGGCTGCACCGCGAAGAGGAGCGCCGACCCCAGCAGCGTCGCGGCGGTGAAGAGGCGCCTCACGCGGACGCGTCGGCGTGCACGCCGTACCCGCGGCACATGGCCTCGACGAGGGCCACGGGCTCTTCGAAGGCCTCTCCCGTGAGGAGGCCCGCGCCGTGAAACCGCCGCAGCGCGCGCGCCACCGTGAGGCGCATGGCGAGGTTGCGGAGCTGCACCGCGAGGGGCCGCTCGGCGACCCACTGGTGCGCATGCGCGTTGGCGCGCAGATAGAACGCCTCGGCCTCGGACTGCACGGGTCCGGCGGCGAGCATCGGGGCGAGGAGCCCGTCGTCGCACAGCGCCGCGATCGCGTCGCCCATGACCTCGAGCGCGTTGAGCGCCACGTCGCCGGGGCCCCGCCACGCGCGCGCTTCGGCCGTTACGCGCGCGAGCACGGCGCGCAACGAGCGCAGCCAGGGGAGCACCGCCGTCGCGTCGATGTGCTCGCATCGCACGGCAGGGGAGGGGAGGGCCCCGTCGCGCTCCATGGCGTCGGCCGTGGCCCAGAGCCACGCGACGCCGTCGGCAAAGGTACCTTCGAGCACCGCGCGCGACCAGGCGACGATCGCTTCGCGACCGACCTCCCGGGTGTCGGTGAGTGCGATCGTCGCGGGGAGCACCTCGACGAACACCTCGCGCGGGAGTTCGCCGCGGGTGCGTGCGTCGCCGGGCACGAGCCCGTCGCCCGTGGGCTGCCCGGCGCTACGCAGCACGCACGCGCACTCGACGAGGGCAGAGACGCGCACGGCCTCGCCGTCGTCGACGAAGCGCGCGGGAAAGAGGTTGCAGCCGAAGGGCTTCGCGAGCGCGCCGCCCGCCGCGTGGATGCGGCAGAGCCCCGCCTCGTCGAGGTACGCGCAGGCCCCATCGACGTGCTTGACCGCGCACGCGGGAATGGCAATCGACCCGTGCCGAGGCGTGAACGCCCACTCGTGACGATCGCCCCCGCGCTCGACGAGGGGGAGCAGGGCGCGTGCGCGCGTTGCCTCGAGCTGGCTGAACACGACCGTCGCGTACTGGCGACAGCAGACGCCGCGCCCATCGCACGCGAAGCGATAGCCCGCGAGCGCGTCGATGGGCCGCGCGTCGGGAGAGGCGACCGAGGCGCGGCCGTCGGGTTCGGCGCCGCCGGCGAGCATCGCCTCGACGTGCAGCCGCGCGAGGAACGCAGCGATCACGGCCGACGAGGCGATGGCGCCCTCGCGCGCGGCGGCGAGCCGGATGCCCTCGAGGTCGCGCGTGCCGTCGGCCAGGCTGAGCAGCACCCACTCGCGCATGCCGACCTGAAACGACACGCCGCGCTGCTGATCGAAGAGCACCACGAAGGTCTCGTCGCCGACACGGTGGAGGCGCGCGAGCACGTGGTCGGCGAGGCGCGGGCGACCGGGCAACGGGGGCGCAAGGCTCAACGAGGGTGCGTCCATGCTGGCGCGTTGCAGACCATGCGCGGGGCGACGGGGTCAAGCGTCGCCGACGACTACCCGCGAGCCCGCGGTCTTACGCCACGTTCTTCGTCGAAGGCCGCACCGGTGGGCAGGACCTCATGTAACGCCTGAGGTATTCGCGCCGAGTTCGTGTGCGGCGCGAGGGCACACGCGCAACGATTCAGG
>CAISKJ010001047.1 GCA_903885885.1 uncultured delta proteobacterium | reverse complement strand
GCCGCCGCCGCCGTTGCCGTAGTGGTACGTCGCGATGGGCGCGCCGCCCGCTCCGCCCCCGTAGCCCCCGGTGGCCTCGGGTCGTCCGTCGGGCGCGCCGTCGCCGCCGTTGCCGCCGCCCGCGCGACCGGCGCCGCCCGGACGCGCCGTGGTCTCCCAGGCGCCGACCGTTCCCGCAGCGCCCGTCACGCTGATCGTGCCCGCCACGGTGCACGCGCCGAGCGACACGACCACCAGGGCGTTGTTGCCCGCCGCGTCGAGGCTCGCACCCGTCGCCACCGAGAGCCCGGTCACCGTGAACACCCCGAGCGCAGGCGCGCCGCCCCCCTGCGCCACGACGTGAAACCCGATGCCCGACACCACGCCCGCGCCCGCCGCGCGGCGCCCGCCGGAGATCTCCCCCGTGTCGGTGTTGAGGGTGACGGCTCCCGCCACCGCGAGCGCCGCGGTCGCGCGGTCGGCGGCGTCCACGTTGCTGCGAAGCGCGGCGATCTCCTCGTCGACGAAGCCATCGCAGTCGTCGTCGAGCCCGTTGCACGCCTCGGCGGCTCCGCGCGCGCCGCAACGGCCACAGTTGAGCGGGTCGCGCCGCAGGTCGACCTCGCAGCCGTTGCTCGCGTTGCCGTCGCAGTCGGCGAAGTTGTCCGCGCAGGTGGTGACGCGGCACGCCCCCATCGCGCAGCTCGCCGCGGTGACGTTGGCCGCGAGGCATGAGCGGCCGCAGGCGCCGCAGTGGTCGGGCGACGTGGTGAGGTCGGCCTCGCAGCCGTCGCTGCGGTCGCCGTTGCACTCGCCGTAGCCCGCCGCGCAGGTCGCCGCGCAGGCGCCCGTCACACACGCCGGAACCGTATGCGGCGCCGCGAGGCACACGCGCCCGCATTCGCCGCAGTGCGCGGGGCTCAGGCGCAGGTCGACCTCGCAGCCGTTGCTCGCGCTGCCGTCGCAGTCGCCGAACGACGCGCCGCAGGCCATCACCCGGCACACGCCCGCGACGCAGGCCGCCGTCGCGTTGGCCGGAGCGCACGCCCGCGCGCAGGCGCCGCAGTGCGCGGTGCTCCCGCGCAGGTCGACCTCGCAGCCGTTGGCCGCGTTGCCGTCGCAGTCGCCAAAGCCCTCGTCGCACGCGTAGCGGCAGGCGCCGCCCGCGCAGGTGACCGAGCTCCCGGCGCGCGCCTCGCACGCTTGACCGCAGCCGCCGCAGTGCGCGGTGCTGGTGAGGGTGTCGGCCTCGCAGCCGTTGGCGGGGTTCGTGTCGCAGTCGGCGAAGGGGGAGGTGCAGGCGCCGACGGCGCAGTTGCCGTTCATGCACGCGGGCGTGGCGTTGGGGGCCATGCAGCGCGCGTCGCAGCGGCCGCAGTGGGTGGTGTTCGACTGCGTGTCGACGCAGGCCGACGCGCAGCACGTCTGCCCCGTCGGGCACGCGCGGCCCTCGTTGCACCCGGGCGCGCAGGTGTTTCCCACGCAGAGGCTCCCCGCGGGGCAGTGCGCGTCGGTGACGCACTCGACGCACGCGTGGGTCGACGCCGCGCAGCGGGTCGCGCGCGACGTCCCGCCGTCGGACGAGGCCATCGCGCAGCCCTCGTCGCTGCGACAGCCCGGGAGGCAGAGGTTGCGCGCGGGGTCGCAGTGCTGGTCGGCGGGGCACCGGTCGCTCGTCGCGGTGCAGCGCACGCAGCGGCCCGCGGAGACATCGCACGCGGGGCCGCCCGGGTCGCCCACGCAGTCCGCGTCGGACGCGCAGCGGCGCGCGCCGTCGGCGCCGTCGGCGACGTCCATCGCCGTGGCGTCGACGGGGCTGGCGTCAGGGCCGGGCGCGGTGGCCGGTGCGGAGTCGCCGCACGCGACGAGCCCGAGCATCGCGGAGCAGACGAGCGCGCGGAGCGGCGTGGTTCTCATGGTGGGCACTGTGCCGAAGTGGTGCCGCGAAGGAAAGACGGTCTTCCGGGGCCGTGAGCGCGCTCGGGGCGCCGTCGCGGCCTGCATCACGAAGTGCCACGAGACCGTGACATCGTCGCCGCCCTGCGCGAGCGCTGCTCGCGGGAGAACGCCTCGCGCTCGTCGTCGCGCATGGCGGGGAGGCACCGCACCGGTCGCCGACGGTGACACCCTACGTCACGCGCGGCAATCGCCCTTGCGGAGCCCGCGCAGCGCGATGCGAAGGGACGCCTCGCCACCGAAGCCCCGCGCGTGTCGCGCTCACGCGCACGATCCGCGGGTGCAGACGGTGCCCGACGGGCACGCGTCGCGGCAGGCGCCGCAGTGGTTCTGGTCGCGGTTGAGGTCGACGCACCACGAGCCGCACTGGGTGAGGCCCGGGCCGCACTCGCACGCGCCGTTGCGGCACGCGAAGCCGGGGCCGCACGCGCGCCCGCAGGCGCCGCAGTGGTCGAGGTCGGTGCGCGTGTTGGCGCAGCCGGCGCCGCAGAGGGTGAGGCCCGCGGGGCACGACGTGACGACGGGCGGCGCGGTGGAGGCCGCGCACACGCCCGCGGCGCACACCTCGCCCTCGGCGCACGCGTGGCCGCAGGCGCCGCAGTGAAAGCGGTCGACGGTGAGCACCGTGCAGAGGCCGTCGCAGCGCGTCGCGCCGGCGGGGCACGCGGGCACGCACTCGCCGAGGTCGCACTCGGTGCCCGCGCCGCAGGCGACGCCGCAGCGGCCGCAGTGGGCGTTGTCGGTGTAGGGGTTCACACAGCGCCCGTCGCAGAGGTTCTCGCGGGCGCCGCAGGTGACGTCGACGGGCACGTACGCGTCGACGGCCCACACGGGCGGCGCGTCGACGGTGTCGGCGTCGGGCGTGGCAGGCGCGTCGTCGGCGCTGGCGTCGGGGGTTGCGGGGGCGTCGTCGGCGCTCGCGTCGGGCGTCGCGGCGACGTCGTTGACGGGTGCGTCGGGCGCGGCGGGGAGGGCGTCGTCGGCGCTCACGTCGGCGCTGGGGGCGTCGTCGGTGACGGGCGCCTCGAGGCTCGACTGCGACGCGGGGCGCGCGTCGTCGTTGCAGCCGGTGAGCGCGCACAGCGCGAGGAGGGAGAGGGCGCCGGAGAGGCTGTTCTGGGAGGGTTTCATCGAAGAGTCTATCGGCGGGCGCCGACAGAAACTGAAGGCCTTCGGCATCAACGCGTCGAGCAGGCGGCGCTCGACGTGACGTAGCTGTTGATGGCCGTCACGGTGCAGCTGCCGTCGGCGTTGAGGCGCACGCTGCCCGGCTTCCAGAAGGTGTTGTTGGTGCAGTTGCCCGACGAGGTGCCCGTGAGCGCCGCGCTCGTGTAGGTGACCACCGGCGTGGTGCCCGCGGTGGCGCCGCAGTACACGCGCACCGTCGCGATGCGCCCCGCGCCGCGGGAGTAGTTGTGCACGCCGATGGTGTACGTGGTGCCCACCGTCGGGGCGTTGAGGCGCATGTTCTCGGGGCCGTTGGCGGTCACGTTGTCGACGTCTTGCACCGCGCCCCAGGCGGGCCGCATGTTCGAGTAGAACGCGTCGTTGGGCGCCGAGAACCACGCGCCGCTCACGTTGTTGTGCAGGTGCAGGTCGACGTCGCCGGTGCCGTCCCAGGTGAGCTCGACGCGAATGCCGCGCGAGTTGGCCGTGAGGTTGAAGGTGCACGACAGCGGGTTGCGCGCGCCGTCGAGGGCGGCGACCCGCACGGTGTACACGCCCACCACGATGGGGGTGAGCCACACGTTGGCGCCCGTGGGCGTCGCGGGGCTCCACGACGCGGAGGTGGCGCCGCCCGCGGGGCCCGCCGTGATCGACCAGGTGATCGACCCGACGATCCCCGTCGTGGCGGCCGTGAGCGCCTGCGTGTCGCCCGCGAACATGCTCACGTCGGCGGGGCACCGCAGCGAGCCCGTGCAGGTCTCGTCGATCGCGCCGTCGCAGTCGTCGTCGAGGCCGTTGCAGAGCTCGGCGACCGGCGTCACCTGGCCCACGCAGGTGGCGCCCCAGGCGCCCGCGGCGCAGGCCTGCGCGCCCGCGCGGCACTGGCCCACGCCCGCGGTGCCGACCGCGCCCGTGTAGCAGCTGCGCGTGAGGCCGTCGTCGACCGCGCCGTTGCAGTCGTCGTCGATCCCGTTGCAGGTCTCGGCGGAGGGGAAGACGGTCTGCACGCAGGCCTGCGCGCCGTTGACGCACTGCATGC
>CAISKJ010001046.1 GCA_903885885.1 uncultured delta proteobacterium | reverse complement strand
GGGCCCGGCGCTGGGCGTCGGTGAGGAGCGCGTCGCCGCCCCCAACGAGGTGCGCGAGGCTCAGTGCGCGCTCGGGGTCCACGATCTGCCCGAGGAGTTCGCGGACGGTGGCCATGCGAAGCCCCTCCACGAGCACCGGGGTGCGGGTGAGCACGGTGCAGACGTCGTCGCCCGCCTCGTGGCCGACGTCGAGGGCGCGGCAAAGACGTTCGAAGTCGTCATGGCTGATCGTGGTGCGCCCGGCGACGCACACGAGGAGGCGGAGCGAGCCTCGTGACAGGCCCGCACGCGACGCCTGCGCCGAGGGTGCGGGGGCTCTCGTTCGTGCTGCGCTGGGCATCACCCTGCCTCCGGTGTGATCGGCGCAGCGACGGTCGGCGCCGCGACGGCGATGGGCTCGGCGGGGTCCAACGACCAGTTGTAGAGTTCTTCGAAGGCCTCGGTGCGACCGCCCTCGTCGACGGTGACGAGGTCGTGGGCCCAGCGCTTCGCGCGCGCGGCGCGGCGCGCCAGCGGGGCCGGGAGCGCGCGGGCCTCGTACAGGAAGCGGGCGAGGTTCTGCGCAGCGCCGGCGAGCGGCACGATGTCGTCGTAGGTGGCCTCGCTGGGCAGCCCCTCGCGCAGCGCCTCGGGCAGCGTGCGGAAGGGCGAGAGGCGCCATGCGAGCTCGTTCTGCACATCGATGAGCTCTTGATAGAGCGCGCCCGCCGCGGAGAGCTGCACATCGGCTTCCAGCTCGTCGCGCAGCGCCGCTCCGAGCGCGACGAGCCGCGCGCGGCCTACGCTCGCCTCGCGGGGAATGTCCGACGCGCAGATGGACCCCATGGACATAAGAAACTGGTCCACGTCGCCGCTCTCCTCGACCTCCTGCGCGAGCAGCGCGGCGACCTCGTAGAGCATGAAGGTGGCGGCGTCGACGAGGGCGGGGTCGACCTTCGCGCGGGGCTTCTTCTCGGGCTTCTTCTCGGGCTTCTTCTCGGGCTTCTTCATCGAGGAACCTCCACCATTCCAGACGCGCCGCGGGGGCGCAGCGCTGACATCTGCCGGACCTTCAGTGACCGCAGAACACCCGGAGGTGCTCCCGTGCCGTGTTCGTATGAATCGCGAGGACGGGGCGAATGCCGCCGTCGGGGTCGCGCTGGTAGCCGCCCGCGAGGTTCCACACGAGCGGGATGCCGACGCGGGCTGCGCCCTCGAAGACGCGCGCGTCGCGCTCGCGCAGCTGTGCGGTGGTGAGCCAGCCGCCCAGCGGGTCGTCGACGTGGGGGTCGGCGCCGGCCTGGTAGAGCAGCACGTCGAACTCGCCGAGCGCGCGCAGCTCTGCCTCGAGGCGCGCGAAGAAGGCCTTCACCTGCCCGCGGCGGTGATACTCGGCCCCGGCGGTGAAGTGTCGGATCCAGCTCGGGCGCCCCATGCGCTCGAGGATCGCGTCGGTGCCGTCGCCGTAGTGCTGGTCACAGTCGAAGATGGCCACCCGCTCGGCGAGGCCCTCGGCGCGCAGCGCCACCGCCGTGACCGCGAGCCCGTTGAAGGTGCAGAAGCCGCCGCCGCGCGACCAGCCCGCGTGGTGAAAGCCCGACACCGGCGCGCACACCGCCGTGCGCTCGGCCAGGGCCGTGCGCGCGCCGTCGAGCATCGCCCCGGTGGTGTACGGCAGCGAGGCGGCGACCCCCGCATCGCGGGTGCCGAAGCCGTTCGCACACGCGAGCGACAGCACGTCGTCGACGTAGGCGCGGTCGTGCGCGCGGTAGAGGTCCGCCGCGCTCGCAGGCGCGGGGGCGAGCACGCGCAGCGGCAGCCCCTCGGCGCGCCACGCGGCCATCACCTTGGAGGGCTTGGCGGCGCTGGGCGACATGCCCTGCGCGGTCGCCTGCATGCGGTCGCTGTACATCACGGTCATGGCGCGGTGTTCGGTCATCGAGAAGGCCTCCCTCATGACCCCGATCATGCGCATTCGCATCATGATCTTCTACGGCATGATCGCGGCATAGACATGACTCACGAGTCATGATTGCGCCCGCTACCCTTAAGTCTTCTTCTCGACCCCGTCGCGGCGCGCAGTCGCGTCGAAGGACCCCGCACGCGCAGTCGCGCAGAGGGCGGTACGCGGCGACAGGGGTGCTTCGCGCGGGCGGCCATCGTGAGGGCTCGACGCGCGCCATTCGTTCTCGTTGAGGCGCGGTGTGTAGACGGCAGAGCAATTCCGACGATTTCTGACGGTCACGGGCGAGTGCGTGGGGGCCTCGCGTTCGACCGCGTCGTCGTGTAGCACCCCCGCCCGGACGTCGCGG
>CAISKJ010001045.1 GCA_903885885.1 uncultured delta proteobacterium | reverse complement strand
GCAGCGCGTGGTCGCCGGGGGCCGCGCGCGCGAGGGCGTCGGCGAGCGCGCGGGCCGCGAGGTCGCGCATCTCTTCGGTCAGCGTTGAGGCCTCGACGGGCACCACGAGCGACACGGCGCCGAGGCGCGCGTGCGTGACGCCCTTCGCGCTGAGGCCGGCGAGCGCGGCGCCCGCGGCGTCGAGCGCGGCGTCGAGCACGGGGCGGGGGAGGGTGCCGCCGGCGACGGAGAGCATCGCGGCGGCGCGGCCCTCGTCGGGGGTGACGCCCTCGGGGAGCCGTGCGCGGTGCAGCGTCGCGGCGCGCGCGAAGAGCTCGTCGCGCCCGGCGTTGGCGAGGCGCGCGGCCCCGAGGTCGTGCGCAATGGCCACCACGCGACCGGGGAGGCCCGCGGTGGCGTCGATCCACGCGTCGACGCTCGACGAGGGGACGGGCGCGCCGTGCAGGGCCGCGAGCAGCTCGCGCACCTCGGCGCGGTCGAGCGCGTGGAGCTGCACGCACGCGAGGCCCTGCGCCGCGGGCGTTCCGGTGCAGGTGGCGACGAGGGCGACGGGCACGCGCGCGGCGTCGAAGCGACGCAGGCGACCGATGGCCTCGGCGGCGCGGGCGACGCGCTCCTCGTCGGCGTCGAGCATCACGACGAGCGTGGGGCGGAGCAGCTCGTCGGGGAGCTCGTCGCGCACGTCGGGGCACTCGCCGCGCGCGGCGCCCGCGATGCGACAGGCGCGCACCACCTCGTCGACCACGCGACGGCGCCCCGCCCCCGTGGGGCCCACCAACACCACGCCGACGCCGCGGCCGTCGAGGGCAGACTCCGCCGCGTCGAGGGCTGCCGCGCGCGCGCGGTCGCGGCCCACGAGCGCGGCGCGCCCCGCGGGGGCGGCGTGGCCGTCGAGGGAGGCGACGTCGGAGGTTGTCACCGATGCGTCGCGGGCCCAGCGCGCGAGCCACGCGCGCGCCGACGGAGGGCGCCGCTCGGGGTCGTGCGCGAGGAGCCACAGCACCGCGCCGCGGAGGTGTGACGGCAGGGCGGCCACCACGTCGTCGCGCACGTGGCGGCGGGTCGAGAGGGCGCGCAGAAGCTCCGAGGTGTCGTCGGGGTCGACGGCGAAGGGGTGCTTGCCCGTGAGGCACTCGGTGAGGGTGACGCCCAGCGCGAAGAGGTCGCCCGCGGGGCCGCGCTCGCCCGCGAGCACCTCGGGCGCGAGGTAGCGCAGCGTGCCCGCGACGAGCCCGTCGGCGCCTACGAACGACCCCGCGAGCCCCAGGTCGACGAGGCACGCGCGCGTGTCGTGGGCCACGATGTTGGCGGGCTTCACGTCGCCGTGAACGATGCCCGCGTCGTGCAGGGCCGCGAGCGCGCCGGCCGCCCACGCCGCGCCGAAGGCCACGGTGCGCGCGTCGCAGGCCGAGAGCGCGATGCCCTCGACGCGCTCCGTCACGAGCCACGCGTCGCCGCCCTCGGCGGTGCCGAAGTCGATCGCGCGGGGCAGCGCCGGGTGCTCGATGCGCAGGAGCGACTGCGCCGCGCGCCGCGCGTCGGGGCCCGACGACCACTGGAGCACGCAGCGGGCGTCGTCGCGGAGGGTGTCAACCGCCTCCCACACGGCGCCCCGGGCGCCCGCGCCGAGGAGGCGCTCGAGGCGGTAGCGCGAGGCGACGAGGCTTCCGGCGACGAGGGGGGGCATGGGCGAGGATGGGTGCATGAAGCGCTCCGCCACCGAGAGTCGGGCCTTCGCGCAACAGGTGTCAACCGTGTTGACGGTCGTGCGCGCGTTGCCCTCCCGGTGAGTGCCAACTCGGGTTGCGATGCACGAAGGGACTGCCTCGATGCGCGAGGGTTCGCTAGAGTGTGGGCGTGGAGATCGATCGTTGGGTGGTGCCTCCCGCGGTGGCCGCGGCGCTGTTCGCGGTGGTGGCCGTGGCGCCGCCGGTGTCGCGCGAGGGCGCCGACGACGGGCTGCGCGTCGAGGTCGCGGGGCCCGTGCGCGCCGACGGGATGGCGCTCGTGCGCGTGGCCGTCGAGGCGGTGGCCGATGGGGCGTTGCGGGCGCCGCGCGCGCTCACCGTCGAGGCCCGCGATGTGACGGGGAATGTCACCGCCACCGCGATCGGCGATGCCCTCGCGAGCACGCCGTGGCGGGTGGCGCGGGTGCGTCCTCCGGCGGGGGCGTCGCGCTTCGTGCTGCGGGTGCAGGCCGAGGGGCGCGTCGCGGGCGTGTCGCTGCCGGTCAACGCCGCGGCGCCGTCGCGCGACGTCGCGGCGCGCGTCGAGGAGGTCGACCTCGCGGCCACGGCGGGCGTGCTCCTGCCCGAGCAGCGGGGCGAGGTGCTGGTGCGCGTTCCGGGGGCCGAAGCGGTGCGCCTCGAGCCCGAGTTCGACGGCGTGGCGGTGGAGCCCGCCGAGGCCGCGACGGGCGCGTGCGACGTGGCGGCGTTTCAGGTCACGGTGTCGGGTATGGGTGCGCCGGTGATCATCGCGGCGCGCATGCGCGACGGCACCACGAAGCGATGGAGCCGCAGGCTCCCGTTGCATGCGGGCGGACTGGCGCTGGTGCGCGAGGGCGACGACATCGTGGTGCGCGGCACGCTCGCGGGGCGCGTGGCGTACCTGCTGGGCGGCGCCGGCGACGCGCTCACGTGGTGGTCGGCGGTGACGCTCGCGCCCTCGGGCGACGACGCGCTGGGCCGCGCCCCGCTGCCGCGCGAGGTGCCCATCGGGTGGGTGCGCGCGTCGCTCGACGCGCGCATGGGCGACGAGTTCGCACCCTTCACGCGGTGGGGCGCGCGGGCCGAGGCGTGCGCGACCGACGCGCCCTCGCGGCGATGGTTCGGCGCGCGCGGGAGCGCTCCGGCGGCGCCCGACGTGCGCGTGGTGTTCGACGGCGCGGCGCGCGCGAAGGCCACGATGCGGGGGCGCGTGTCGAAGGCGCGGGCGTTCGCGCTCGCGTGCCTCGCGGCGGCCATCGCGCTCGAGTCGGTGGTGGTGCTGGGCCTCGGGATGCGCACGCCCGACGGCGAGGTGTCGGAGGTGATGCGCACGCGCCGCGAGCGGCTGGGGCCGCTCTTGTCGGGCGTGGCGCTCCTGCTGCTGGTGGGCTTCGCGCTGGGGCTCGCGTCGCTCGTCGGCGCCGCGTGGGAGTGAGCGACGGCTACGCCGGGGGGACGGGCGGCTTCGCGTCGGACTTCTTGCGCGTGTCGGGGGCTGCGCGGCGTGAACGGAGAGGGCGGGCGTCGCGGCACGTGTGGCATCCTCGCGGTCGATGATCGCCATGTCGCCTTGCGGGGGTTGCGCGAGACACGTGC
>CAISKJ010001044.1 GCA_903885885.1 uncultured delta proteobacterium | reverse complement strand
GCGCCGAAGCGGAAGCGCGCGATGTACTCGCGGATGAACACCTCGAAGCGCGGGCGCCCCACGTGGGCCTCGAGCGCGAGGAGGAAGAGGCAGCCCTTGTCGTAGGGCACCTCGGAGAAGGCGTCGTCGGGGTCGATGCCCGCGAGGTGCGTGCGCAGGCGCGTGAGCTCGGGCCTGGACTCTTTGAAGAAGCGCTCGACGGCGCGGTCGAGGCCGCGGCGGCCGAGGGCGGCGTGGAGGGCGCCCGCGTCGTCGCCCTCGGTGGCCTCGACGATGCGGAGCTCGGCGTAGCGCGTCCACCCCTCGTTGAGCCAGAAGTGCTCGGCGTCGGCGTTGGTGATGAGGTTGCCCGTCCACGAGTGGGCGAGCTCGTGGGCCACGACGCGCACCTGCGAGCGGTCGCCGGCGAGGAGGGTGGGCGTCACGAAGGTGAGCCGCGGGTTCTCCATGCCGCCGTACGGAAACGACGGGGGCATCACGAGGACGTCGAAGCGGTCCCAGTCGTAGGGGCCGAAGAGCTTCTCGCCCACGACGAGGTGCGCGTCGATGTCGGCGAACTCCCACTGCGCCGCGGCCACGACGGAGCCCTCGGCCCACACGCGGCTGCGCGGGCCCACGTCGCGCGACGTGAGGTCGCCCACGGCGAAGGCGAAGAGGTACGGGGCGATGGGCTGCGGCATCGTCCACGACTCGACGGCGGTCGCGCCCTGCACCTCGCGCTCTACGAAGGCCGCGGCCATGAGGGCGCGCAGCGCGGCGGGCACGGTGAGCTCGGCCTCGTAGGTGATGCGCACGCGGGGGGTGTCTTGCAGCGGCACCACCGAGCGGGCATGAATGGCCTGACACTGCGAGAACAGAAAGGGCTCGCGCTTGCCGGCCGTCTGCGCGGGGCTCAACCACTGGAGCGCGGTGGCCTCGGGCGACGTGCGGTAGCGCACCGTGATCGAGGCCGAGCCCTCGGGCAGCGAGACGCGCAGCCGCGCGCCCAGCACCGGGTCGGGCGCGTCGAGGGTGAACGGGAGGGCGGCCCCCGCGGCGTCGGTGACGGCTTGCACGTCGAGCCCGCGCGTGTCGAGGTCGAGGTCGCCGCCGCCGGGCTGATGAAAGATCAGCGTGGCCTCGGCGTCGAGCACGTGGCGCTCGAAGTCGACGCGCGCCCTCCACCGGAGCGTGCGAGTCTGGGGCTGGGAAGAGTCGGTGTAGGAGTGGGGGTCGAGACGCGCCATCGGTACGGCGCGCGATCCTGCCATGATCCTCGGCGCCCACGGACTACAATTTCTTTCACGCAGCCCGACGTTGACAGCGCTCAGGGAGCGTGAATTCGAAAGGGCACGGTGACCCCGAGCTCGAGGGTGAGGCCGTTGTTCTGGTCGCGCTCGTTGAAGTAGCAGGTCCACCCGAGGCCCGCGCCCACATCAACGGGGCCGATCTTGAACTGCACGCCGCCGAGCGCGCTGCCCCACAGGGTGGTGGGCACGTGGGTGGCGCGCGTGAGCTGGACCCGCCCGCGGAGGTACACCTCGACCCAGGGCCACGGTCGCGCGCCGAAGCCGAAGCCCGCGTAGCCCCCGAAGGCGAAGCGATCCCACGCGGTGAGCCCGTCGGGGTAGAGGGGCGGCGGCGCCGCGTCGCGCGTGCCCGGGTCGCGCTGGCTCGACGCGCAGGGGCGCGCGGTGTCGGGCTCGTTGCCGCAGAGGGCGCCGCCCGCGCCGACGCCGAAGCCGAGCTCGGCGTCCATGCCCAGGCGACCGGCGAGGTGGGTGTATCGCACGCCCGCGCTGCCCGTGCCCGAGTACTCGGTGCCGTCGCCGCCGACCTCGACGCGCAGCCCCGCGGCGACGGGGAGCGACACCGTGAGCGAGCCGTAGCGGGCGGCCGCGACGCCGACCGCGGCGTGCACCGCGCCGAGCCCCGCGGTCATGCGCGCGGGGGCGCAGACGTGGGCCTCTCTGATGGGGGGCTCGAAGGTGGGCGGGATGCATCCCCCCGCGAGCGCGGCGAGGAGGCACGAGGGCCAGTGCGGTGTGCGATCGTGACGCATGGGGTGTGCGCGGCCGCGAATTGGGGGCATCGGGCCATCGACGCGGCGCGAGCTCGGCATTAGCGTGGAGGGTGAAGGAGATTTTGTACCTCTCTACCACTCGCGAAGCGAGGTGTAGCAGAGTCGACCGCGACCTATGGACCTGCGATCGCTCAAGCCCGGCGAGCAGCTCGATCGCTACGTGATCCTGCGTGAGGCGGGGCGCGGGGGCATGGGGACCATCTATCAAGCGCGGGACACGGTGCTCGGCCGCGAGGTGGCGCTCAAGGTGCTGTCGCGCGACTACGAGAGCCACCGCGAGCACCGCGAGCGCTTCGTGCGCGAGGCCCAGGCGGCGGCGAAGATCCACCATCGCAGCGTGGTGGCCGTGCACGACGTGAGCGTGCGCGGGGCGCTCTACATCGTGATGGAGTACCTGCGCGGGGAGACCTTCGACGCGTTTCTCAAGCGCGAGGCGCCGGTGTCGTTCGAGCGGGCGCTCGAGTGCATTCTGCCCGTGATGGCCGCGGTGTCGGCGGCCCACGACAGCGCGGTGATTCACCGCGACCTCAAGCCCGCCAACATCATGCTGGCGCGCGAGAGCGACGGCTCGATCACCCCCAAGGTGCTCGATTTTGGCATCTCGAAGGTGTCGCGCGAGGCCCTCACGCGCGGCGCGGCGCGCAGCGACGACCCCGACCTCACCAGCGACGACCAGCAGCTCGGCACGCCCAGCTACATGGCCCCGGAGCAAGACGGCCAGCACCGCGCCGTGGGCCCCTGGAGCGACGCCTACGCCATCGCCCTGATGCTCTACCTCGCGGTCACGGGCAAGCGGGCCTTCGCGGGGCGCAGCGTGGTCGAGGTGATGGTGGCCAAGCGCGTCGGCCGCTTCGAAGCGCCGTCGTCGTACCCGTTCAACCTGCCGCCCGCGCTCGACGCGTGGATGCTGCGCGCCCTCAGCCCCGACGTGCGCGACCGCTACGCCTCGGTGCGCGAGATGGCCACGGACCTCCTCGTGTTTGCGCCCGACGAGACGCACGCCCGGTGGGCGTCGGTGTTCGCCCGCGAGCGCTCGGCCTCGCTCGACCTGTCGACCCGCTACGGCGCCTCGGTCTCGTCTCCGCCCGCGGCCGATGTGAGCGCGGGCGACGCGACGCTCGACGGGTCTCCGCCGCCCGACACCGTCGAGCGCTCGAGCGTCGAGGTTTCCGCGCCGCCGCGCACCGTCGCGTCGCGCCGCGAGCGCTCGCTCGTCGCCGCCCTCGCGCTCATGGGCGTCGCCCTCGGCGTCACGCTCGTGCGCGACCGCGGCGCGGCTGCACCCGCGCCGGGCCCG
>CAISKJ010001043.1 GCA_903885885.1 uncultured delta proteobacterium | reverse complement strand
CCGCTTCGGGCTCGCGGCGGCGGTGTCGCCCGACGGGGGCTCCGTGTGGCTCGCGTATCGGGTGGTGCCCGACAGCGGCACCGAGGCCCGCGGCGACGGCGGCGCCGTGGCCCTCACGCGCCTCGCACGCAACGCGCAGGGCCTCGCGCGCCTCGGCGACCCCATGGTGATGACCGCCAACGACGCCAACCCCACCGCGGCGCTGCGCGTGTTCGCGTACACCAGCGTCGAGCGGCCCGTCGACGTGTGGTGGCGCGAGCGCCGGGGCGACGCGGTCACCACGATGCGACGGTCGTGCGACGCCACCGGGAGGCCCAGCCTCGACGCGCCCGGCGGCGCGGCCGAGCCCGCGCTCCACGGCGAGCTGCCGGCGTGGATGGACGCGCGCGGCGCGGTCGGCGCGTGGATCGTGCGCACGCCGGGGGGCGGCGTCGGCGTGGCACGAATCCGCTGCGGGGCCGCGCTGCGTTGACGGCTTCTCGGCGCCGTACGCATCTGGTAGGAAGCGAGGCAACCATGTCGAACAAGGTTCTCATGACGCCCGGCGGATACGCCGCACTCAACACCCGCCTCCAGCACCTGAAGGCCGAGATGCCCAAGGTGAGCCAGGAGATCGGCGTGGCCCGCGAGCACGGCGACCTGCGCGAGAACGCCGAGTACCACGCGGCCAAAGACAAGCAGGGGATGCTCAACGCCGAGATCGTGCGCATCGAGTCGCAGCTCGCCGACGCCGAGGTGGTCGACACGACGAAGCTCAAGGGCGACAAGATCGTGTTCGGCGCGCGGGTGAAGCTGCGCAACACCGACACCGAAGAAGAGGCGAACTATCACATCGTCGGCCCCGCCGAGGCCGACATGGCGCGCGGCGCGATCTCGTACGAGGCCCCGCTCGCCAGGCAGCTCATGGGGCGCCGCGCGGGCGACGAGGTGAAGGTGCGCACGCCCGGCGGCGAGCGCGAGTACGAGGTGCTCGAAGTCTCCTTCGACTGAGCGCGATGGTCCGTCGCCCCGGCGAGTCGGGCTTCGCGCCGCCGACGCTCACCGCGACGCAGGCCCCGCCGCCCGACCTGCAAGACCGCCCCGTCGACGAGCTCCGCAACGTGGGCCCGCAGGTGGCTGCGGTGCTACGCAGCCGCGGCTTCGTCACCATCGGCGACGTGCTCGCGCACCTGCCGCGGCGCTACCTCGACCTTCGCAACGCCGACGACTGGCGCCTCGTGCGCAACGGGGCCTGGGGCTCGCTCGTGGCCGTCGAGGCGCGGGTCGAAGACGCCCGCCTCGCGGGCCCTCCGAGCGCGCGGCGGCTGATGCTGGCGCTCAAGGAGCCGCGCGGGCCCACCACGCTGCGCGCGGTGTTCTTTCACGCGAAGCCCGGCATGGCCGCGCGCATGGGCGTCGGCTCGGTGCTGCGCGTCGTGGGGATGCTCCGCGACGGCCCCGGCGGCGCCGAGCTCGTGCAGCCCAAGGTGGTGGCGCCGGGCACGCGCACGCGCCCCATCGAGCCCATCTACGGCGGCATCGGGAGCATCGCGCCGGGCAACGTCGCGCGCATCGTGGCGGGCGCCCTCGAGCGCGCCCACGAGTGGGCCGATCCGGTGCCGCCCGAGGCGGCGAAGGCCTTCGGGCTCGTGCCCGCGCCCGCGGCGCTGCGGCTCCTGCACACCCCCGACGCGACGGTGCCGCCCGAGTACCTCCACGCCCTCGCCGCGGGCACGAGCTCGGCCCACCGGCGCATGGGCTTCGAGGAACTCCTCGCGCTCAGCGTCGCGCTCGAGCGCGCGCGGCGACAGTCGGGCGGGGCGCGCCCGGTTCCGCCCGACGTCACGGTCTCCGACGCGGTGGGCGGTCGCCTGGGCTTCACCTTCACGCCCGGTCAGCGCGCGGCCACGGCGGTGCTCCTCGACGACATGCAGCGCGCCGAGCCCATGCGACGGCTCCTCGTGGGCGACGTCGGCTCGGGCAAGACCGCCGTCGCGCTCGCGGCCTCGCTGGCGGTGCTGCGCGACGGCGGGAGCGTGTGCTGGCTCTGCCCCACCACGCTCGTGGCCGAGCAGCACGCGCGCACGATCGAGCGGGGCCTCGCGGGCGAGGGGGGCGCGCTCGCGGTGATCCTCGGGTCGACGGCGGCGCGCGCGCGCAAGCAGGCCGAGAAGGTGATCGCGCAGGGCCTCGTGCGCGCCGTGGTGGGCACGCACGCGATCCTCGAGTCGGGCGCCATCCCGCCGAAGGTGGGCCTCGTGGTGATCGACGAGCAGCACCGCTTCGGCGT
>CAISKJ010001042.1 GCA_903885885.1 uncultured delta proteobacterium | reverse complement strand
GTTCAGGTCGACCGCGCGCGGCAGCCCCGCCGCCCCCGCGTCGGCGACCACACGGCGCATGGCGCTCGCGATGGGCTCGGCCACCAGCGCGCTGGTGCCCGTGACGAGCCACGTCGCGCCGTCGAGCGCGCGCATCGCGTCGAGGTGCGCGGGCGAGAGCGCGTGGTCGGCCGTGTGCGTGCGATAGAACAGAAACGACCGCGCCCCGTCGTCGCCCACGCGTACAAATGTCACCGCGGTGCGCTCGGGCACGCGCGCCACGCACGACGTGTCGACGCCCGCAGCGGCGAGGTCGCGCAGCACGCGGTCGCCGTGTCCGTCGCGGCCGACGGCGCCGACGAAGCGCACCGGCGTGCCGAGGCGGCCGCACGTGAGCGCCACGTTGGCGAGCGCGCCACCCGTGTGGGGCACGAAGTGATCGGCCGTGTCGACGGTGCTGCCGCGGGGCGAGCCGAACAGGTCGATGAGCGCCTCGCCGAACGAGACGATCATCCCACAGGCCCCGTCGGCGCGTCGGGGAGCTTCGGGGCGTGCTTGCGCGAGAGGCCCGCGAGGTAGATCTCGGTGCTCTCCTTGCGGCTCGCGTCGGGCTTGAGAATCTTCACGGTCTCGTAGCGCTCGCGCAGGGCCGCGCGCAGGGCTTCGAAGCCCTCGCCTTGAAAGATCTTCGCGATGAAGGTGCCGCCCTTCGTGAGGGTGGCGTCGGCGATGAGCATGGCGCGCTCGACGAGCTCCTCGCTGCGCGCGGCGTCGGCCTCGCGAACACCCGACGTGTGCGGCGCCATGTCGGACACCACCGCGTCGAAGGGGCCGTGCTCGGCGATGGCCGTGAGCGGGCAGGCGAGAATGTCGAGCTCCGCCGCGCGCACG
The DNA here is from genome assembly GCA_903885885.1 of uncultured delta proteobacterium. GTDB lineage: Bacteria > Myxococcota_A > Polyangia > Polyangiales > CAISKJ01. The sequence continues at coordinate 2,688 of CAISKJ010001042.1, read as the reverse complement.
TGCTTGGGGACCGCCACGCGGAGGGGGTTGAGGTCGAGCGCCACCACGAGGCCGCGCGGGCCGACCTTGGTGGCGAGGTACTGCGTCCAGCTCCCGGGGGCAGCCCCCAGGTCGAGCACGCGGAGCCCCGGCCGCGTGAGCTTCACGCGTCGGTCGATCTCTTCGAGCTTGTACACAGACCGCGCCGCGAAGCCCTCTTTGTGGGCCTTCGCGGTGAACGGATCGGGCTTGTTGCCGGGCTTCACGAGGTGCGACGCGCGCGGTCACCCACGCGCGGGGGGATCAGGCCTTGACGCCCTTGCCACGGCGCTTGACGGCGCCGCGCAGGGTCACGATGCCGTTCTCGCCACCGGGGGCCGAGCCCTCGATGAGAACGAGGTTCTCTTCGGGGAGCACCTTCACGACCTTGATGTTCTGCAGGGTCGAGCGCGAGTTGCCGAGCTGACCGGGCATCTTCTTGCCGGGGAGCGTGCGACCGGGGGTCATGTTGGTACCGATCGAGCCGCCGTGGCGGAAGTACTCGTGCGTACCGTGCGTGCTCACGAAGCCCGCGAAGTGGTAGCGCTTGAACACGCCGGCGAAGCCGCGGCCCTTCGAGGTGCCCGTCACGTCGACGAGCTGGCCCTCTTTGAACACGTCGCCCACCGAGATGGTCTGGCCGACCTCGAAGCGGGCGGCGTCTTCCGCCGAGAGCCGCAGCTCCTTGAGCGTGCGGGGGAAGACCTCGACGTCTTTGCCCTTCTTGCCCTGCACGGTGCGGGCGGCGACGCCGTTCTTCGTGAAGTGCCCGGTGGCGGGCTTGTTGACGAGGCGCGCGGGCTTCTCGCCGAACGCGACCTGAATGGCGACGTAGCCGTCGTTCTCGACGGAACGCTTGCGCACCACGAGGCAGGGGCCGGCTTCGATCACCGTGACGCGCGCGACGTTGCCGTTCGCGTCAAAGATCTGCGTACAACCGAGCTTCTTGCCGATGAGTCCGAGATTGCTGTTCATAACTGCCTCAGGATGGGAGGGCCGCGGATATTACGGAGACTCGCCCGCACGTCAAGCGCCCTTCGCAGGAACGTGACGGCCCTCGCGCGCTTCGTCGCCCCATCGACCCGGAGCTCTGGTCGGCGCACGCGCCGGACATTTTCCGTCGCGCGCCGAACGGTCGCACGGCGGGGCTTTCGATGACGGCCCGGCGCGGCGTTGGGCTACCATCGCGCCATTCGCCTTCAAACTGGAAGTTTTTGTGTCTGAGGCCCCTCCCCACCGCCCCCTCGAGTCCTTCGTGGTCGGCCGATACCGCCTGACGCGGGTGATCGGGGCCGGCGGCATGGGCTCGGTCTACGAGGCCACGCACACGGGCCTCGGGATGCGCGTCGCCATCAAGACGCTCAAGCCCTCGCTCGCCGACAACACCATCACCAGCACGCGTTTTCTGCGTGAGGGCATCGTCGCCGCGAAGGTGCGCCACCCGCACGCGGTCACCGTGTTCGACGTGATCGAAGAGCAGGGCGTCTCGTACCTGGTGATGGAGCTTCTCGACGGCGAGACGCTCAAGGACCTGCTCGACCGCGAGGGCGCGCTCGACCCCGCGCGCGCCGCCGACCTGCTCATCCCCGTCGCCAGCGCCGTGTCGGCCGCACACGACGAGGGCGTGGTGCACCGCGACCTCAAGCCCTCGAACATCGTGCTGGCCCGCGAGCGCACGGGCCTCGTCACCCCGAAGGTGCTCGTCTTCGGCCTCTCGTGGGCGGCCGACGAGGCGCTCCCGACGGGCGACATCACGCGCTCCGGCGTCGTGCTCGGCACGCTGCTCTACATGGCCCCGGAGCAGGTGCGCAACGCGCGCCAGGCGAGCGCCGCGAGCGACCAGTACTCGCTCGCCGTGATCTTGTATCAAGCCGTCACGGGCGCGCGGCCCTTCTTGCGCGAGACGCAGTTCGACATGATGAACGCCGTCGTCTCGGGCCAGCACGCGGCGCCTCGCGCAGTGCGTCCGGGCCTCTCGGCCGAGCTCGAGGGCGTGATCGAGCGCGCCATGCACGTCGACCCGGGCCTGCGCTTCCCCAGCGTGCACGCCTTCGCCCGCGCGCTGCTCCCCTTCGCGAGCCCGCATGTGCAGGCGCTCTGGGCGCCCGTGTTCGAACTCCCCTCGCCCACCTTCGCGGCCCCGGCACCGGTCTCGTCGCTCGTCCCCGTGGCGCGCCCCGCGCGCGTCGCCGACGCGCCGTCGTCGCCCGCCGCGCAGCCCCCCTCGACGGCCGCGTGGCTCGCGCAGTCTCCCGCGCGCGCGGTGCTCATCGGCGGCGCCGCCTGCGTGGCGTGCCTCGCGCTCGGGCTCCTCATCGGCGCCTCGTCGGGCGATCCCCCCGCCGAGGTCGCGCGCCCTCCGACAGCCGTCGCGCCGACGCCTCCCGCGGCGCCGCCCACACCCACACCCACACCCACACCCGCGCCCGTGGCCGCACCGCCCAGCCCCGCGCGTCAGGTCGTAGCGCCCGTGCGTCCCGGCGCCGCCCGCGCGCCCGTGGTGCAGCAGCTCCGGCTCGACCCCGCCCCCGTAGCCCCCGCAGCGCCCGCCGACGCGGGTGTGTACGTCCCGCGCTACTCCAGCCCGCAGTTTCTCGACCGCACGCGCCAGCAGCAGCTCGCGCCCGCGCCCGCCGACGAGCGTCACCGCGGCGCAGCGCCGTAGCGAGG
>CAISKJ010001041.1 GCA_903885885.1 uncultured delta proteobacterium | reverse complement strand
CGCCTGCGCCGTGGGGCTCGCCGCGAGCGCGGCGCCGAGCTCGGCGGGCGTGGCGAAGTCGAGCGCGGTGCGGGTGCCGAAGCCCTCCACGTCGGTGAGGCGCCCCACATGGTCGACGGGCATCCCCGCCTCGGTGCTGCGCGTGCGGCCCACGGCGTCGAACTGTTCGAAGCCGAAGCCCACGCCGTCGATGAGGCTGTGGCACGTGGCGCACGCGGGGTTCTGCGAGTGCTGCGAGAAGCGCTGCCGCGTGGTGGCGCGCGGGTCGACGTCGGGCACGCCGCCCGCGTTGGCCGGAGGCGGCGGAAACTCCTGGCAGAGCAGATTCGCCCGCACGAAGACGCCGCGCAGAATGGGCGATCCCTGGTCGCTGTGGGCGTAGCGCGTCATCACGCTGCCGTGGGCGAGCACGCCGCCGCGGCGCTCGTCGGGGAGCGTCACGCGGCGCATCTCGGCGCCCGTCACGCCGGTGATGCCGTAGTAGCGCGCGAGGGTCTCGTCGACGAAGCCCTCGTTCGCGGTGAACAGCTCGCCAAAGCGGTGGCTCCCGTCGAAGACCACGTGCGTCACGAAGCGCCGCGACTCGTCGATCATGCGCGTTCGCACGGCGTCGCTGAAGTCGCCGAAGAGCGTGGCGCTGCGCGGCGTGGTGGCTACGCTCTCGACGCCGAGCCACTGGAGCGCGAACACGCCCACCTGCTCCCGCGCGCGCGGGTCAGCGATGAGCCTGCGAGCCTCGCGCTCGATGCCCGCGCCGTCGAGGCCGTTGCGCGCCGCGAGGTCGAGCAGCGCGTCGTCGGGCATGGTGCCCCAGTACGTGTACGACAGCGCCGAGGCGACCTCGTAGGGCGTGAGCTTGTAGGTGCCGTCGGGCTGCGCGTCGCCCATCTCGGTGCGATAGAGAAACGACGGCGACACGAGCATCGCGCGCACGGCCCGCTTCACGCCCTGGTCGACGTCGCGCGCACCCGTGATGAGCGCGCGGTACCGCTGCGCCTCGGCGCTCGTGAGGTCGCGTCGAAAGGCCCTCCGCCCGAAGCCGGTGACCACGCGCTCGGCGCACGCGGGGGCGTCGATGGTGCCCGCGCAGTTGACGATCGTGCGAAGCTGCGTGGCGAGCGCGTCGACGACGGCCCCGGCCGCGCGCAGGTGCTCGTTGACGTGCACCGAGGTGACGAGCGCCGCGTCGGCGTTGTCGTCGAAGAGAAAGCCCTGCGGGCGCGTCTCGACGGGGAGCATCGCGGCGGGATCGAACGCGAGCGTGGGGCGCGTCGACGGCGGCGCCACGGGCGCATCGCACGTCACGGTGAGCAGCGAGTTCTGGCCGCCGAAGCCGTCGGGGGCGGTCATGGCGTTGGCGGGATCGCGCACCCACTCGCTGCCATCGAGCACAAACTTGTACTGGTGCGATCCCGTGGCGACGGTCTGATCGGTCTCCCAGGTGCGCGTGGCGGCGTTGAGGGTGAGCGGCCACGCGGTGGGCGACCAGCCGTTGAAGGTGCCCGCGACGTGCACCGAGCGCAGCGTGCGCCCCATCGGGTCGAAGGCGAAGCGCCTGCGATTGCAGTCTTGCGTGGGGGCGGGCGTGGTCATCGCGCCCGCGAGGCCGAAGAGGTCGCGCAGCGTGGCGCGGTACTCGCGGCGGTTGAGCAATCGCACGCGCCGCGGCGACGGCGGAATCACGTCGCACGCGAGGGCGGCCGAGGTGAAGTTGGTCTTGATGTACACCGCGAGCGACGAGGCGCACTCGCCGCGACAGGCCGCGGGGTTGGCCGTGGGCATGCGCTCGTCGATGGCCCGCGTGAGCTGCTCGATGGAGCGCGGCGTGTCGACGAGGCGCGGGCCGAGGCCGCCCTCCCCCGCCTCACCGTGGCACGAGGCGCACATGGCCGCGTAGCGCGCGGCGGGGTCGACGGCGGGCGTCGCGCCGGGGGGCTTCGCGGTCGAGGCGTCGGGCGTGGCGTCGGGCGTCGCGTCGCAGCCGAGCGTGAGGGCCGCGAGCGCGATCCATCGGTAGGGGGAGCTCACGGCGCGCGATGCTACAGGCTTGCGCGCGTGAGGTGGAGTGCGCGCGGGAAGAAGTCGGCTCTCGCACGCGGGCTCGACCACGAGCGCACGCGGCCCCCGTGCGAACCGGCGTGCGTGAGCACGCCCGGCGCTCCCCTTGCGGAGCGTTGCGGCTGGCTCGGTCGTCGCTCACCATGGCGGGCGACCGACGACGCCACCATCCTGGCAGTGCGTGATCCACACGCAGCGCACCGGCCAACTGGCCTCGTAGTAGGGGTGATCGATGAACTGGGGAAGAATGTGGGTGGCGCGGCAGCAGACGACCGGCGCCCCATCCCACTCCGAGCAGAGGATTACCCGATCGAGGTGGACACCACCGGGTATGTACCAATACGCGTATCCGACAGGGCAGTTGATATTGGGTACGCTCGCATCGCTGACGTCAGGCGATGCGCTGGCCTCGGGCATTTCGCTTGTCCGCGCGTCGGCGTGATCGATGGCAGGCACGTCGATCGCGCCTTCGCCGCCCGAAGCGGTGTCCGCGCATGCAGACACGCAGACGAAGAACATCATCGCCCCGAGAGATGGCGCTGCAGCCTCCGCTCGCATCAACGCACCCTCCCGCCGAGGCGACACTCGGTTCGATCCACGCATAGGACCGTCCACGACGGGTCGGTTGGGTCCGGCGCCGCCGTCGACTCAACGAACTGGCTTCGGCAGCAGACACGGAATCCGCTGTCCCATGCGTTTGTCAGCTCGGTGCACATGACAACGCGACCACGAACGACCGCGCCCGCATCGAAGTCGTAGTTGACCGCATAGAGCGCCGGGCAGTCGACGTCGCCCGTCGCCGCGTCTCCCGGCCCCCACTGGGCGTCGGGGATGTCCGTCGCGTAGTGGATGTCGGAGAGGTCGAGCGCGTCGAAGCCGGTGCCCCAGAGTTCGTCCCGGCAGCCACATCAAGTTTGGAGTTGAAACCTCACGCGACGTCCCGCGCGGTCTCCCGGCAACGAGAGCCGACACGCGTTGACGTCATCGAGTATCGCTGCGATCGCGTCGAGCTCCGTGCGAGTCCCTGCGGGCGCGAGTTTCACCGTGACACTCCCGGGTGAGACCACGACGTCGCCGGGCGCGACGAAGACGTTGCGCAACACCCGCTTCGCCTCTGCGGGCTTGCGCAGGTGCGCCCCGACAAGCGCCGCCAGCTCGCTCTCGGCGTTCGCGCACGCGATCCGCACCGTGTCGATCAGCAGCTTGTACGCGGGCTCGTGCTTGACCAGCGTGTCAGCCAGCTCCGACTCGCTCAGCGCAACCCTCGACGGCATCAACGGACGCTGCGCCACCAGCTCCGTCTGCTGTGCCACCGCCTCGGCTAGATCGGTCTCGGCGCGCTCGCGCCTGGGGCCCTTCGTCGACGGATCCGCCAGCACGCGCCGCGCGTCGCCCTCCTGCGCGCGTGCGAGGCGCAGCGCGCGATCGAGACGACGGCGCGCGGGGTTGGGCACGATCGTGGCGGGGTCGTACGGCGCCGTCGCGCGCCCATCGAGCTCGTTGATGCCCCAGCGCTCCGCACCGTGTTTGAAAGCGTTTTCCTGCGACCAGCGGCCGCGCATGATCTCCAGCAGACGCGCCGCGGGCAGCGACGACACGGCGAGCAGATTGACCTGACGATCGTCGGGCGTGCGCACCGCGATGCGACGCACGCGCCCGCGTCCGCCGCCCAGGTTCTTTCGCGTGTCGTGCACCGCGTAGGTCTCGTCGTCGAGCGTCACGCGCCCCTCGAAGGCGCTCGGAGACAGCAGCGCATAGGGCCGACGCTCGTAGGTGACAAACTCGAAGCCCTCGTCGCGCAGCGCCTCCATCTGCGCAGGGAACGACCCGCCGCGATCGAACGCGAGCACGATCCGCTGCTCCTTTCCGAGCGCCGCGCGGAGCAGCTTCGCGGCCGGTGTGAGCACCTCCGTGAGCGAGGGGTTGTCCGGCGCGTGCAGCCGCAGCACGGGCCTGCCGTCCTCGTCGTGCACGTAGAAGTCGCTCGCGCCCGGGACCGCGCGCTTGTCCTGCATGCGCCACCCCATGCGAAGCGCCTCCTGGCCCGTGTAGTGACGCAGGTGATTGTCGACGTAGAAGACCGCCGCGCTCTCCTCTCCCTGCGCCGCCTCGCGGATCCACCGCCCGGCCATCTTGAGGTGCAGCCACGTGCTCGCCGCGTCTCGCGCGAAGCGGCCCAGCGCGCGACGAACCCACGTCGCGGACGGTGCGCGCGTCGCGCGAAGCAGCACGGGCGCGGTGGGCGTCGCGAGGCGACGAGCGCCCTCGACGGTGTGCTCCCCGATGCCGAGCGCGACGATCAGCGCGTCGAGCGCGAGGCGCAACGCATCGGCGCGAACACGCTCCCCGCGCAGCGCCGCGGCCTCTGCGTGCAGCCCCTCGGCCGCCACGATCGCGAGCAACAGCCACGAGCCCGCGTGCTGCACATGAGCGGCCGATACAGGCTCCGCGAGCGGGAGCGGATCTCCCGCGTCGTCCGACTCCTCCATCGCGCCGAGCGCGGGCTCGGTGGCGTCGGCCGCGTCGGTCGTCGCGACGCTCGCATCGTCCGAGGAAGACGGGGTCGCGGGCGAAGAGGGCGCCTCGAACGGGAGCTGTGGTATCGCCGTCGTGCTCGGCTCCGACGGGGTCGCGCTCGGCGGCGTGGAACGCTCCGCGCGCTGCACCCAGGCCGCGTGGACGTTGCCGATCGCGCTGCGCGAGACGCTCCATCGCGAGCCGACGCGCGCCATCGCGCCGTCGATGGTCACGCCCTGCGCGAAGAGGGCCTCGAGCTTGCGCCGCCGCGCCTCGGTGATCTTGACGTTGTGCGCACCGCCGTGACGCCGCGCGAGGAGCGCCTCGGGCCCCTGGGCGGCGTAGACCTTGCGCAGCTGTCGCAGCGTCTCGGAGCCGATCTGGAAGGCGTTTGCGAGGTCACCGAGGTGAGCGCGCGGATCGCTGGCGAGGCCCACGACGAGGACGTTGCGCAGCCCGACATCGTCGGGCCCGAACTCGCCGATGAGGCTGCCACCGACGAAGACCTGGCAGCGATCGCCCTCACGATAGACGCAGCCCACCGAGGAGAACCACGTCGTCTGAAGCGTGCGCTCCGCATCCACGAGCTCGAGCGTCGCCTGTCCCGCCTCCGTCACGAAGGATCAAACGCACCGGACGGCAGAGAAATTCCACGGATTGAGATGGATCGCGCGAGCGCTG
>CAISKJ010001040.1 GCA_903885885.1 uncultured delta proteobacterium | reverse complement strand
GCGTCGGCGCGGGGGGGGCCGCGAGGGCGGGGGCGGCGGGCTCCTGCGCGAGCGCCGCGGCGACGGGCTGCGCGGCCTGTCGCGAGAGCACGCGCGGCGCGCTGGTGGAGCGAATGGCGACGACGAGGCCGAGGCCGGCGACGAGGGCCGCGGCGGCGGCGAGCCACCACGAGGCGCGCGGCGCGACGGGCGCCGGCGGCGGAGGCTCGGGGGCGACGTCGAGGGCGGCGGGCGCGAGGGGCGGGCTGCTCGGGTGCAGCGGCGGGAGCACGGCCGGCGCCGAGCCTTCGGGGGGCGTGAGCTTCAGCGGCGACGAGACGGGCTCGGGCACGGGCTCGTGCACGGGCTCGTGCACGGGGGTGAAGTTGCGCGCGCGAATGGCGTCGACGTCGGGCGTAGGACGCCGCGAGCGAATGGCATCGACGTCGGGCGTGGGGCGCCGCGAGCGGATCACCTCGGTGACGGGCGTGGGGCGTCGCACGCGGAGGGTGCCCGCGCGGCTCGACTCGATGCGAGGGCGCTCGTAGGCGAAGCCCGCCCAGCGCTCGTCGAGCTTGCCCGCGAGGGCTTCGGCGAGGGCGCCCGCGAGCTCGGCGCAGGTGGAGAAGCGGTCGTAGCGGCTGCGGGCGAGGCTGCGCTCGGCCCACGCGTCGACCGCGGGCGGGAGCGCGGGGCACATCGTCGTGGGCGGCGGGATGCGGTGCGTGAGAATGGCCACGAGGAGCTCGGCGATGGCCTCGCCCTCGAAGGGGTGCGCGCCCGTGAGCATCTCGTAGGCGATCATGCCGAGGGACCACACGTCGCTGCGGCCGTCGAGCTCGCGCAGCGAGCGGGCCTGCTCGGGAGACATGTACCGCGGCGTGCCGATGAGCGTGTTGCTCGCCGTGGCGTGGCCCGCGTTCGCGAGGGTGTCGGTGAACTTCGCGACGCCGAAGTCGAGCACCTTCACCACGGTGGCGCCGTGCTCGCGCGCGAGGAACACGTTCTCGGGCTTGAGGTCGCGGTGCACGATGCCCGCCGCGTGGGCGGCGTCGACGGCGTCGGCGATCTGGCGCACCACGTCGAGCACCTCGGCCTGCGCGGGGCGCGGGGCGCGCGCGAGGCGCCGCGCGAGCGACTCGCCGCGGAGGAGTTCCATCACGAGGAAGGGCCTGCCGTCGGCCGCGACGCCGAAGTCTTCGACCCGCACCACGTTGCGGTGCTGCAGCCTCGCGGCGATGCGCGCCTCGCGCAGAAACCGCTCGATCGCGGCCTTGTCGCGCGACACCGACGGGATGAGCACCTTCACCGCTACGGCGTGGCCGAGCACCGCGTGGCGCGCAGAGAAGATCTCTCCCATCGCGCCTTCGTCGATCTTCTCGACGAGCGCCCAACGGTCGGCAAGGATCTCCTCAGCCTGCGGCATCGGTGCCCCGCACTCTATCGACCCGCGTTCAAGAGCGCAAATCCTTACGCCTCTTCGTGCCGGGGCCGTTCGCGCGGGCGATCGCCCGGTTGCGGCTCCCGCCGCCGCGGCTTTTGTGATTGAAGGGTGCGGCGCCCCGCCGGCGTCTCTGTACAACCTCCGATGAGCGACCGACCGTGAGCCCCACCCCCACCGCAGCCCGAACGCCCCGGCGGCGCCGCGTCGGCGCGCTCTCGGCGGGGCTGCTGGTCGTCGTGGCGGCGCTGGTGCTGGTGGCGCGCACGCGGTGGTTCAGCCGTCGCGTGGCCGAGCGCATCCAGCAAGAGGTGAGCGCCTCGACGGGCCTCGACGTGCGCATCGGGCGGGTGAGCTTCTCGTTCTGGGATTTCGCCGTGCGCGTCGAGGGCGTCTCGGTGGGCCGCGCGGGCGCGCCTCGCCTCGCGCGCGTCGGGTCGCTCATGGTGGCCCCCTCGCCGCAAGACCTGGTGCGCGGCCGCGTGCAGCTCTCGCGGGTGAGCGTCGAGGGCGCCGAGGTCGACCTGCGCTTCGAGGTGCGCGACGGCCGCGTGGTGCTCGCCAACGGCCCCGTCTCCCGCGGCGGCGGCGGCGGCGGCGGCGGCGAG
>CAISKJ010001039.1 GCA_903885885.1 uncultured delta proteobacterium | reverse complement strand
TGCGGCGGTGCGCTCACCGAGGGGCGCTCGGGCGCGAGCTCGGCCTCGCCGCGCGCGCGGTGGTCGTACGCGCGGTCGATGAGCTCGCGGAGGGCGTCGGCGTCGGCGGCGAAGGCGAAGACGCGGCGGCCGGTCACGAACTCGACCTCGGTCTGCGCCTGCCGATTGCTCGGGTCGGCCATGGCCAGAAACATCGCGTCGGCCCGCGTGAGGAGCGGGAGCAGCGCGTGGCGGCGCGCGAGCTCGCGCGGCACGAGGTCGAGGTCGGTGAGGTCGAGCGCCATCACGCGCACATCGACGCCGGGGACGCCGTGCTTGTCCGAGAGGCTCACCACGCCCTGCCGCTCGGGGTCGAGCGGCGACACGCGCACGCCCGTGTTCTCAGGCAGCGGAGAGTCCCCCGTAGGAGACCGCTGGGATGGGTCGTCGCGATTCAACATGGGCGTGTCTTCAAGCCGGCGTCACGGCCCGGTCGCGGCACCCCAGATGGGCCACGGCGTTCGTTTCAGCCAGCGTGTGGGCCTACCGTAACACCGCGCCCGCGCGATCTTCAACGCTCGCGCCGCGGTGGGGACGCGATCGCGGACGCCGCGGTCACATCCCCGCGGTGATGCGCCACTCGCCGCCGACGCGCTCGAGCTCGAGGCGGTTGTCGGCCACGCGACGAAACCACACCTCGTCGTCGCCGCGCTCGGTGGGCGCCGCGTCGCGCACGGGGTCGATGCGCAGCGAGGGGCCCTCGCGCCCCGGCGTCGGAGCTCCGCCCGGGCGGCGCAGCGTGTAGCTGCCCGTGAAGGTGAAGTCGACGTGGGCGCGCGCCGTGTCTTGCGGGTCAACGGTGATGCGTCGATAGCGCATCTCGTAGCGCACCTGGCGCACCTCGTCGCTCCACGCGGCAAGGAGGCGCTGCAGGCCGTCGTAGCCGTAGTCGTCGTCGCCCGCGGGCGTGCCGCCGTCTTCGAAGTAGCGCGGCGAGGCCATCGAGAGGAGGACCCGCGCGTCGCGGCTCTCGACCGCGTGGCGGTACCGCTCGCAGAAGGCCACGATGGATCGGTTCTCCGACGTGTCGGGGAGGTCGGTGTTGGGGATGCGTCCCGTGGCGCAGCCGAGCGACGTGAGAAGCGTGACGAGGAGTGTGGTGGTTGCGCTGCGCATGGTCATCGGGGTCGGTCGGCGAACGAAATCGATCGGGCGGGATATTCCCCGCACGCGCCCGCCGAGGCAACAGAAACGACATCGCGACGCGAGAGGGATGCTGCTTGCGCGCGGACCGCCGCGGGTGGTAGGCGACCGCGAGAGGCGATGTGAGCGAAGCTGAGGGTACGCAGGTGTCGCGCCGCGCGCGAAGGATCGAAGAGGCCATCCTCGAGATCGAAGGCGTGGCGGGCGTGCGTGTGTGGGAGCTCCCCAACCGCATCGAGATCGGCGTGCGGGTGGCCCCGAGCGACACGCCCGCCGACGTGATCGTGCGCGTGCACGAGCTCACGACCGCGATGCGCGAGGGCGACGAGGCGTGGGACGTGGGCGTGCTCACCGAGGGGTGACGCAGCGCTGGCGCTGCCCACTCGCATCGGGTATGGCGCCCCCGTGAGCACCGACGACCGCTTCAAGCAGACGCTCAACGGCCCCCTGGCCTTCATCGCCGACGTGCACGGCAACCTCGCCGCGCTCGACGCTGTGCTCGCCGCGCTGCGCGACCTGCGCGCCGGGGCGCTCTACGTCGCGGGCGACATCGTGTTCGGCGGCGACGATCCGCTCGGCGTGTGGATGCGCTTGCAAGAGGTCGGCGCCCGCTGCGTTCGCGGCCCCACCGACTTCGCGCTCGCGGCCCTCGAGCCCTCGCGCATGAAGCCCAAGAACGACCACGAGGCCGCCCGCATGGAGCGCTTCCTGCGCACGCGCGAGGCGCTCGGCGAGCTCATCCTGGCGCGGCTCAAGCGGCTCCCCGAGGCGCTGCGCATCGAGATGCCCGACGCGACGGAGATCCTCGTGGTGCACGGCTCGCCGCGCGACTCGGCCGAGTGCTTCTCCCACGACATGACCGACGAGGAGATGTACGCGCTCATCGTCGATGACCCCGCCGACCTCATCGTGTGCGGCGGCGGTCACATCCCCTTCACGCGCCCCCTCGACGCGGTCACCGTCGCGTGCGCGGGCTCCGTGGGCGAGGCCCCCGGCGGCGGCGTCGCGCACTACACCCTGGTGATGCCCTCGTCCGACGGCGGCCCCAACATCGACCAGCGCTGGGTCACCCTGTAGCGTACTCGCGCGACGCCCGCCCTTCGCGGTACACCCCCGAGCGTCGTGCCGCCCCGATACATCGCCGTCGCCGGGAACATGGGCTCCGGAAAGTCGAGCCTCGTGAAGTGGCTCTGCCAGCAGTTCGAACTGGCGCCCTTCTTCGAGCCGCACGACGAAAACCCCTACCTCGCCGACTTCTACGGCGACATGAAGCGCTGGGCCTTCAACTCGCAGCTCTTCTTCATGGTGCAGCGGTACAAGATCCACCGCAGCATCGAGGCCCTCGGGCGGCCCGTGGTGCAAGACCGCACGCTCTACGAAGACGCCGAGGTCTTCGCGGCGCACCATCACATGTCGGGCAACATCGACGACCGCGACTGGGCGGCCTACACCGACCTCTACACCACGCTGCGCGCCGACCTGCGCCCGCCCGACCTCATGATCTACCTGCGCTGCAGCACGAAGACGCTGCGCAAGCGCATCAAGATGCGCGGTCGCGCCTACGAGCAGGCCATCCCGTCGGAGTACCTCCGCTCCCTCGACGCGCTCTACGAGAGCTGGTTCGCGCGCTACGACCTGTCGCCCACGATGGTGATCGAGAGCGATCAGATCGACTACGTGACGAAGCTCTTCGACCGCAGCGCGCTCCTCGACTCGATCCGCCAGCACCTGCGCTGACAGACGCCCGCATCGCGCGCAAAGCCCTTCAGTAGAGGGGCTTCACGTACTGCGCGAGCACCGTCTTCACCTGGCCGATCGAGGGAAAGTACACCTCGACCTTCAGCTCGGCGCCGGGGATCACCGCGCGCACCGTGCCCGG
>CAISKJ010001038.1 GCA_903885885.1 uncultured delta proteobacterium | reverse complement strand
TGGCATCAGCAAGTAGTCCGGCAACCGCTCAGCTTTGTTCAACTTCGACCAGAGTCCTTTCCCCACGAGCGATGCAGGGAGCAAGCATGTTCGAGCGCAAGGTCGGTCGCGCCCTCGGCCCCGCCGAGCTCGCCACGCTGCGCGCGCGGCTCCGCGCCGTGGGCCCCGAGCGCGTCGGCGACGTCGTGCTCGACCTCGACGGCCCCGCGCTCCTCGCCTGGCTCATCGATCCCGTCGCCGTCTGACCCGGGGCTGCGCTACTGCGCGCGCTCGCCCTCGTCGAGGGGGTCGTCGCCGTCGCCTTCGGGCTCGTCGTGCTCCGACTCGACGCCTGTCGCGCCCACCTCCAACGGCGGCAGCGACGCGCTCGCACCCAGGAGCGCTACGGCGCCGTCGCCACGCGGGCGACGTACACGACCTTGTCGTCACCCTCGCCGTAGAAGTCGGGCACGCGCCCGCAGACCGCGTACCCGCGCTTCTCGTAGAAGCGCCGCGCGCGCGCGGTGGGGGGCAGCGCGCTGGTCTCGATGAGCAGCATGCGACCGCCTCGGCGGCGCACCTCGGACTCCACGAAGGAGAGCAGCGCATCGCCCACGCCTCGTCCGTGCCACGCGGGATCGACGCCGATCCACCAGAGGTCCCACACGCGGTCGGCCTTGTCGTTCGACGCGAAGTACGCCCACCCCGACGGCCGCCCCGTCGCAGCGTCGCACCACACCGCCGCGAGGTGATCGCGCCCCAGGCGACCGCCGTGGAGGTCATCGAGCACCGCGCGCAAGAGCGCGTCGGCCTCGTCGGGCTGAAAGAGGCCGGTGGAGATGGCGAGCGCGACCAGCGCAGGCGTGTCGTCGGGAGCGGCGGGGCGAATCATCGGCGCGAGTTCGCCGCGCGTCGCTGCGCGGTTACGACGGATGTTCACTCCGCTCGCGGTTCCGTCGGCCGCGCGCTCCCACGATTACGGCGACCGTAAACGCGCTTACGGAAATTGTAATCCGCACGACGGCACGCGCCCTGCTCTGCCTCGAGGGTCACCCTCGCTTTCATCTCGGAGGTCGTCGATGCGTCGTGTGCTCCTCTCGCTTGCTCTTCTGGTCGCCGCTTCGTCGTCGCTGCTCGCGTGCGAAGTCGGCATGTCGTGCTCGACGCAGTACGTCTTCGGCCTGGTGGTCACCGTGCGCGACGCGAGCACGCAGGTGCCGCTCACCACCGCGACCGTTACGCTCGTCGATGGCGCGTGGCGCGAGGGGCTCACCGCGCAGCCGCTCGAGACCGTGTACCGCGGCGCGGGCGAGCGCGAGGGCACCTACACGATCACCGTCGCCGCGCCGGGCTACCGCACCTCGGCGCCGCGCACCGTGACCGTCACCGGCGACGCGTGCCACGTGCAGCCCGTCGCGATCACTGTGGACCTCGCGCCCGCAGCGCCGTGAGCCCGCGGCACACGCGTGCCCGCGCCGCACGGCACGCCGCCGCGACGCGCCTTCGCTACTGCGCGCGCTCGCCCTCGTCGAGGGGGTCGTCGCCGTCGCCTTCGGGCTCCTCGTGCTCCGACTCGACGCCCGTGGCACCCACCTCCAACGGCGGCAGCGACGGGGGCGCGCCCGCGTCGACGGGAGCCGCGGGGGCGCCTCCCTCGACGAGCGTCACGCCGTCGACGGCGATGCGGTCGAGCGCGCGTCCCACCTGCGCGGTCTGCGCGTCGAACATGAGCCGCGCCTCTTGCGCGATGGTGCGCCGAATGCCCATGAGCACCAGCGGATCGACGAAGGCCCCGGCGCGCTTCGTGGAGAAGTGAAGGTGCGCCCCGGTGCTGCGCCCGGTGCTCCCCACGTACCCGAGGAGCTGCCCCGCGTGCACGCGCGCGCCCGGCCGCAGCCCCGGCGCGAAGCGCGACATGTGGGCGTAGCCGCTCGTCACGCGCAGCGTCGGGTGCGTGACGGTCACCAGGTTGCCCGAGGGCCCCGCCTCGCCCACCGTGGCGATCAGCCCGTCGGCCGCGGCGTAGATCGGTGTGCCCTCGGGGGCCGCGAAGTCGATGCCGTTGTGGGCCTTGATGACGTGCAACACCGGGTGCATGCGCCGCGGGTTGAAGAGCGACGAGAGCCGCGCGCCCGGCACCGGCGAGTGCAGCGGACCGCGCTCGAAGGTGTGCCCCCGCGCGTCGAAGAAATCGCCGCGCACGGTGCCGATGCCCACCCAGAAGCCCCGGCGGTGGCCGTACGCGCCGCGGTAGTCGATGCCGAGCACGGTGCCGTAGCGGTAGAAGCTCCCGTTGGCGCGCTCCTCGTCGACGATGAGGCGCACCACGTCGCCCGCGAGCACGCGCGGCGGGAGCCCCATCGCGGCGAACACCTCGGCGAGGCGCGCGCCCAGGTCGGGCTCGAGGTGCGCCGCCGTGAGCGTGGCCGCGAGCGAGCCCGTCACGCGAAAGCCCGCTGCGACGTGGCGCGTGGCGAGCGTCACCGCGACGCGCTCGCCGTGCCACCCCTCGGGCTCGCGCACGGCGGCCCACACCTGCGCGGGCTCGCGGCGGTACTCCACGCGCCGCAGCTCGCGGGTGACCGGGTCGCGCAGCACCGCCACGCGGTCGGTGGTCTGCAGCGTGCGCATGTTCACGAGCGTTTGCAGCGCGCGCACGGCGGCGGCGCCGTCGGCCGGCGTGAGGTGCAGCGCGCGCAGCGCCGCGGCGAGCGTGCGGCCCCCGAGGCGCTCCTGCGTGATGTCGTAGGCGGGGCCGTCGGGCCGCGGGGCCTCAGAGGGCGCCGACGCGTCGAGCTCGAGCGCGAACGACGGCGGCGGGGCCGCGTCGGGCGGTGCGATCACCGCGGGTCGCGCGGCCACCACCGCGGGGCGGGCGGTGAGGGGCTCGAGGGTCGTCCACACGATGCCGAGGCCGATGGCGCCCAGCGTGGCGCCGAGCACCGCGCCCACCGCGGCGATCACCGCGATGGCGCGCGGGCCGCCGAGGGGGTTGGTCTCCTCGCGCTCCGGCGGCGGAACGTACATGCGCTTGGGCATGCGCACGACGGGGTCGCTCGACGGCCCGAGGTCGTCGTCGAGGTCGTCGCGCGAGGGAGGTAACCGCGCCATCACCGATACGCGAAGACGGTGCCCCAGTACCCGACCACCGAGAGGCGCCCGTCGCCGCTCGCCGCGATGGCCGTGAGGTCGTCGCCGGTGCCCACCGTGAGCGCGCGCCAGTGGGCGCCGTGGTCGCGCGACTGCACCACGCGCCCCGCGAGGCCGACGGCCCACACGCTGTCGCCGTGGCCCGCGATCGACACCAGCGTCTCGGGCACGTGCGCGTCGACGCGCTGCCACCGCACGCCGTCGGTGCTGCGCAGCACGGTGCCCTCGCGCCCCGCGGCGTACACCTCGTCGTCGTCGCCCCAGAGGGCGAAGAGGTCGCCGGTGACGCCCGACGCGGTGCGCTCCCAGTGCACGCCGCCGTCGGTGGTGTGCAGCAGCACGCCGCGCATGCCGCACACCCACGCGTTGCCGTCGTCGCGGCCCCACACGCCCATGAACCCCTCGGTGACGCCCGTCGTGGCGGCCTCCCAGCGGGCGCCCGCGTCGGTGCTGCGCAGCACGGCGCCGTTGCGGCCCACGATGAGCCCCGCGCCCCGCGTGCCCAGCCAGACGCCCGAGAGGGTCTTGTCGTCGGGGGCTGCGATGTAGCGCCACGCGCCGCCGCGGTCTTCGCTGCGAAGAATGGTGCCCTCGTCGCCCACGGCCACGAGCACGCCGCGGGTGTCGCCCGCGATGCCCGAGAGGTTTACGGCCATGCCCGAGGGGCGCACCGTCCACCCGAGGGAGGGGTCGCGGCAGAGGATCACGCCGCCCTGTCCCGCGGCGCAGGCGGTGCCGTCGCGGTCGCGCCACACGGCGTGGAGGGAGGTGCGCGGCCCCCCCGGCTGCGCGCGCCAGCGGCCGTCGGCGGCGCGCTCCGTGAGGGTGCCGCGGGGCCCCACGGCGACCATCGACGCGCCCGACGCGGCCACCGACACGAGGTCGACGCTCACCTCGCTGCGCTCGCGCATGAACTGTACGCCGTCGCGGCTGTGGAGCAGCACGCCCGACGCGCCCACCACGTACACGTCGCGGCGGCCGAGGCCCGTCACGGCGAGGAGGTCGTCTTCGACGGTGCGGGGCACGATGGTCCACCGCTGGCCGCCGTCGCTCGAGACGAGCACGGTGCCGCCGCCGCCGACGGCGTACGCGTCGTCGGGGCCGCTGGCCCACACGCCCGTGAGCGAGCGCGTCGTGCCGCTCGACGCGCGCGCCCACCGCGCGCCGCCGTCTTCCGAGCGAAACATGGCGCCGTCGCGGCCGGCGGCGAGGCAGAGGCGCCCGTCGGTCCACAGCGAGAACACGTCGGCGTCGGGGGAGCGCGCCGCGGCCGCCCACCGGTCGCCGCCGTCGTCGGAGACGAGCACGGCGCCCCCCGCGCCCGCCACGAGGATGCGCCGCCCGGTGGAGGTCACCGCGAAGAGCTCGGCCTGCGTGGGGGCCGCGAGGCGCTCCCAGCTCGCGCCGTGATCTCTCGATCGCAGGAGCGTGCCGTGGGCCCCCGCGACGACGACCCCCGCCGCGGTGCACGCCACGGCGTTGAGGTGCGCGCGCGCGACGCCGCGCAGGGGCTTCCACACGCCGTGGAGGTCGCGGGCGATCACGGTGCCGTACTGGCCCACGGCGAAGGCGCGCCCGTCGCGCTCGACGCACACGGAGGCGAGGCGGTTGCCCTGCGGAACGGGGTTCTCCCAGCGCCACGAGCGAGCGGGGCCGTGGGCCCGGTGGCGGCACGCGACGAGCGAGGTGGCGAGGAGGAGTGCGAGGCGCTGGCGAGGGCTCACGGCGGGGCCGCGGACCGTAGCAGGTTCAGCGCGAGGCGGAAGGGGGGAGCGCGCTCAGAGCGGGCAGCGCCAGCCGACGTTGAACGACGTGAGGATCGGCGTGGCGCCGCCCTCCGACGACTGGAGCGAGATCGAGATGCGGAGCTGCTGCGCGGGCGTCACCATCGCGGTGGAGAACACGCGGGCGAGGTCGACCGGCGAGGCGTCGCGCGGGGCGAGGGCGAGCGACACCGCGGTGGCGGCGCCGAGGCCCGCCACGGTGGCCGCGGTGCGGCCCGCGAAGCTGATCGAGGTGCCCGTCGGCGTCGACGCCGTCCAGGTGAAGTTGGTGAGCACCGGCGCGGCGCAGCCGAGGTCGATGACCTCCTCGTAGGTGCCCTGCGCGATGCTGGTGCGGCGCACCGAGCCCGTGAAGTCGGAGTACGAGTACACCTGGTTGGGGCCGTAGAGCACCACGCTCGCGCCCGTGCTGGGCGTGTAGCGAATGAGGGGCGAGGGGGCGAGGTAGTGGGCCGCCCACACGTTGCCCACGCGGTCGACGCCGAGCGCCGAGGGGCCCGTGAAGCCGCCGGGCAGCGACACGTGCGTCACCGACGTCGGGGGGATGTTCCCACCGGCCACGAACGCGTTCGAATCCCACGAGAGCAGGCCGCCCGACGTGGTGTCACCGGTGGTGGCGTAGTTCATCCAGATGCGCCCGTCGGCGTCGACGGTGATGCCGCGGCCGGCCGTGCCGCCGATGAGGCTCGTGGTGTCGACGCGCGTCCACGCGCTCAGCGCGGGGTCGTAACCGATGGCGTCGCGGCAGCCCCAGCCCGCGAGCCAGATGCGCCCGCGGCCGTCGGCGGTGAGGCCGTACGAGTCGGTGCAGGTGCCGCTCAGGCGGCGCGACGCGGGGTAGGGCACGGCGGTGCCCACGGTGAGGGCCGTGGTGTTGACGGGCTGCATGGCCCCGCTGTCGATGCTGCTCACCCAGAGGGTGCCGTCGCGCGTGACCACCATGCCGTAGGGGCGCACGGCGAGGGAGTAGGTGCCGAGGGTGACGCCCGTGCGCGGGTCGAGGCGGTACGCGCGCGAGGTGTTGTACCCGCCCACCCACACGTAGCCGAAGGGGTTGCTCACGTCGCCGCGGTCCGTGGCAATGGCGCGGAGGATCGCGTCGGGGGTGCCGACGTTGGACGTCCAGAGCACGCACTCGTCAGCGCCGTAGGCCTTCACGTCGGTGGCGCTGCTCGACGTGTCGATCATGCCGTTGCCGTTGCGGTCGACGCAGTTGGTGCGCTCCGCCGCGAGCTTGGTGACGCTGCCCTGCGTGCCGAAGCCGCGGCTGGCCACGTAGGCGTCGCCGTTGCCGTCGACCACCACGCGGCTCGGC
>CAISKJ010001037.1 GCA_903885885.1 uncultured delta proteobacterium | reverse complement strand
GTCGCGCAGCTCGGCCTCGATGGCCTTGTAGAGCTCGGTGCCGAAGAGGCGCTCGAGGAGGCGCTCGCGGTCGTCGGCGCGCGCGAGGAGCAGGTCGCGAAACTCACCCTGCGGCAGTACGATAATCCTGGTAAACTGCTCGTAGGGGAGCCCGAGGAGGCGCTCGACCTCGGCGTCGACCTTGCGCTGCGAGACGACGGTTTCGAAGCGCGGGTCGCCCGCGAGGCACTCGAGGGTGGCCTCCGGGGGCTGGCGCGTCACGCCGCCGCCGCGCTTCGCGGCGCGCTCGAAGCCCATCGCGCGGCGGAGCTTGTAGCGCCGGTCGCCGAGGGAGAAGGTGAGGGTGACGGCGGTCACCTCGTCGGGGCCGGCGGCCTTGCTGCGCAGGTGGTCGTCGCGCTCGCGCGCGCCGAGTCCGCGGCCGTAGAGGGCCCACGCGATGGCGTCGAGGAGGGTGCTCTTGCCCGAGCCCGTGTCGCCGTGAATGAGAAAGATCCCGTCGTCGGCGAAGGCCGCGAGGTCGATCGTGTGGTGGGTGTACGGCCCGAAGTGGTGGAGCTCGAGGGCGAGGGGCTTCACGGGCGCCCCCCCGCGTCGTGGAGGGCGCGGGCCTTCGCGAGGGCGTCGCGAAACACCGCGCGCTCGTCGTCGGTCGGCGCGGCCGCGAGGTACCGTTGCATGAACTCGTGAAACACTGTTTCAGGGTCGCGCACGGGCGGCGGCCCCGCGGCGATCGCGGCGGGGTCCACGGCGCTCTGCGGGCGCTTGAAATGTAGCTCCGCCGCGTGGGGAAAGCGCGCGCGGAGCCGCTCCATCGCCTGCAGCGGGGGCGGGTGGTCGGTGAGCTCGGCGGAGATGAAACACCCGCGCAGGGGCTCATACTCGGCGCGGGTGAGGAGCTCTTCGAGGGAGCCCGCGAGGCGCGCGAGGTCGCGGCGCGGCGCGATGGGCACGTGGCGCACGGCGAGCTCGCCGCGGGGGCCGAGGTCGGCCAGGGTCAGTCCCTTGTCGTGCGGCGACTCGTCGAACGAATATTTGAGCAGCGAGCCGGCGTAGCGCACGCGGCCGTCGGGCGTGAGCGACTGCGGGCGGTGCAGGTGCCCGAGGGCCACGTAGTCGAAGCCCGCGAAGGCCTCGGTGGGCACGGCGCCGACGCCGCCGAGGTGCAGGCTGCGCTCCGAGCGGCGCGACTCGTCGGGCCACTGGTCGCCGCGCACGAAGGCGTGGGCGATGGCCACAGAGCGCGTGACGGCGTTCGCCTCGCGGTGCCGGCGCGCGGCGCCTACGAGCGCCTGCACCAGCGTGCGGTGCGTGACGGGGGCGGCGGGGTCGGCGTCGTCGAGGAGGCCCCGCGCGGCCTCGGGCTCGACGTAGGGGAGGGGGTAGAAGGTCACCTCGCCGTGGTCGTCTTCGAGGGTGATGGGGAGCAGGTCGCGGTCGACGCGGCCGCGCACGTGGACGTCGCCGCGCGAGAAGAGCCACGCGCCGAAGCCCAGGTGGTCGGCGCTGTCATGGTTGCCCGCGATGGCGATCACGGGGACGTGCAGCGACTCGTTCACCTCGCGGAGAAACTCGTCGAAGAGGCGCACCGCGTCGGCCCCGGGGAGCGCGCGGTCGTAGAGGTCGCCGGCGAGCACGAGCACCTCGGCGCGCTCGTCGCGCAGGGCGGCCACGACGCGCTCAAGGGCGTGCCGCTGGTCTTCGAGGAGCGACATTCCGTGAAAGACGCGGCCCAGGTGCAGGTCGGCGAGGTGAGCGATGCGCATGGGGACGCCGACCCTACTCCCAACCCGGTGCGCGAGGCAGTTTCCCGCCGCGCGCGTTGTGCGACGAGGGGCGCCGAGACCCTATGCTTGCGCGCGAGGCTGACGGTAGACTCCGAGGCTCCGCAGAGGCACCCGCCGCGGTGGCCCCTTCTGCCCAGCACAGGACGCGCGATGACCGACGTGAAGCCTCCGCCCGCCGATGGGATCGACCTCTCCGACGAAGACCGCGCCGCGATCGACCAGTTTCACACGTTGCGACAAGACGCGACGCACTACGAGCTCCTCGGCGTCGCCACCGACGCCGACCGCAAGGCCGTGCGCGACGCGTACTTCGCCCTCTCGAAGCGCTTTCACCCGGACGTGTACTTCAAGCGCGAGATCGGTCCCTACCGCGAGCGCATCGAGGGCATCTTTCGGGCGCTGACGCGCGCCTACGACGTGCTCGGCAACCCGAAGCAGCGCGCCGCCTACGACCAGCTCTTGAAGACCGAGGGCGTCGTGCCCGCGCCGCCGAAGCCCGCCCCCTTCCCGGGCATGCCCCTCAAGGTGACGCCCCCCGCGGGGCTGCGCGAGGTCGCCCAGCAGGCGCGCGCCATCGCCGCCGCGCAGTCGTCGTCGAGCCACCACGCCATCGCCACGGCCCCCACGCAGCTCGCGGCGCCGCCGCAGCCCGCGCAGTCGTTCCCCGACGGCGTGGTGGTGCCCCCGTCGCTGCGCACGGTGGTCGAGGCGAGCGTGTCGCGCATGACGCCGCAGCGCCCGCCGTCGCCCTCGCAGGGCAGCCCCGTGGTCGACGAG
>CAISKJ010001036.1 GCA_903885885.1 uncultured delta proteobacterium | reverse complement strand
GGGCCCGCGTGGTACCAGCGCTCGCGCACCCTGCGGCTCCTCGGCGACGCGCGCGCCGGCGTCGACGACCTCCACCGGGCGGCGCACCTCGGCGTCGCCGCGGCGCTGCGCGAGGTCGCCGCGCTGCGCGGGTGATTGCGCGCGGGCCCGCGGGCTGCGATAGAGTCGCCCGTCCTATGGCGCTCGCACCGGGCACGCTCTTCGCCAGCAAGTATCGCATCGTGGGCCTCCTCGCGGAGGGGGGCATGGGCGCCGTGTACGAGGCCGAGCAGGTGAAGGTGGGGCGCCGCGTGGCGCTCAAGACCATGCGCCCCGAGCTCGTGGCCGACGAGGCCCACCGCCGTCGCTTCGAGCAGGAGGCGCGCGCGAGCGCACGCTTCGAGAGCGACTACGTGGTCAAGGTGTACGACCACGACATCGACCGCGAGACGGGCATCCCGTGGATCGAGATGGAGCTCCTCCGCGGAGAGCACCTCGGCGCCCTCGTAGAGCGCCGCGGGCCGCTCCCCGTGGCCGAGGTGCGCGCCATCTTCGACGACCTCGCCAAGGGCCTCGGGCCCGCCCACGCGGCCGGGGTGATCCACCTCGACCTCAAGCCCGAGAACCTCTTCATGGTGCGCATGCAAGACCGCGCCGTGGTCAAGGTGCTCGACTTTGGCATCGCCAAGATCGCGGCCGAGCAGCGCAAGAGCGCGGCCATCACCACGCTCTTCGCGTCGCCCATGTTTCTCGCGCCCGAGCAGGCCCGCAAGAGCGCGCGCGTCACCGCAGCCACCGACGTGTGGGCCCTCGGGCTCATCGCGTTCTACCTCCTCACGGGGCGCTACTACTGGGCTGCGGCCAACCTCGCGCCCGGTGAGGTCTTCGATCAGGGCGCGCAGCTCGAGCTCCTCATGGAGATCAGCACGTCGACCTTCGATCCGCCCTCGGCGCGCGCGCGGGCCCACGGCGCCACCGTGGCGCTCCCCGCGGCCTTCGATGCGTGGTTTCTCCGGTGCCTCGCGCGCGACCTCGAGGCGCGCTTCGCCGACGCCACCGAGGCCGTCGCCGCGCTTCGTAGCGCCCTCGCGGAGACCGTCGCGCCCCCCGCCGCGCAGCCGCCCATTCCGGCGACGCGGCCCATCGCCACGCCCCCCACGGCGCAGCCGCCCGTTCCGCCGACGCAGGCCCTCGAGAAGACGGCCGTAACGCCCCCCGCGCAGCTCCCCATCAAGACGGTGCCCATGGAGGGCATCTCGTACCCCGACGCCCTCGCGCCTGCGACGCGCGAGGAGCGCCCGCCGCAGCAGTCACGGCTCGCCCTCGGCGCGGGAGTTGTGGCCCTGCTGGTCGTAGCGGCGGGCCTCGCCCGGCTCACCGGCGCCCGCACGCCTGTCCCCGCGCCCGTCGCGTCCGTCGCGGCCCCCGCCGTGGCCGCCGCCGTGGCGCCCGTCGCGGCCCCCACCGTGGCCCCCACCGTGGCGCTGCCCGAGACCAACGGCTTCATCGCGCTCCCCGACGGGAGTCTCCTGGTGCAGGAGCACGAGGTGACGCGCGGCGAGTTCGCGCTCTGGCAACAGCGCGCGCACCCCGACCTCGCAGCGCCCGCGGGCGCCGCCGAGCTCCCGATGGTGAACGTCACCCGCGCCCTCGCCGCGGAGTACTGCGCGGCGTTCCCGGGCGCGCGGCTCCCCACGCGCGACGAGTGGCGCCGCGCGCTCGGCGCCAACCCCGGGTGGACCCACGCCGTAGCGCCCGCGGGCGCCCTCGCGGCGGGCGGATCCGCGGCGCGCGACGAACGCTCACTCTCCGACGGCTCGCTCTACGACCTCGTGGCCAACGTCAACGAGTGGACCGCCGACGGCCCCGACACCCGTGCCTATGCGATGGGCTCGTTCTTCGGTGAGCCCCGCGACACCGTGGCCGACTACCTGCGCGAGGGCAACATCGAGACAGGCCCTTCGGAGCACACGGGGCTTCGCTGCGTGCGTTGAGCGTGATGCACGCGTGCTGCGGGCGATGCGAATTGCCCCCTGACGACTCCTGATGGTCTTGGCGACAAGAGTATTGCGGCGTGGGGTCGAAGGCCTCGGCGAGGCGCGCCCCCCCCTGGCGCGGGCGCTGCTCCGGGTGCTCCAACGCAGGGGCGTCACGCTCGACGAAGCAACGCGCGCGCGCGAGTAGGACAGCACCGACACCGCCGTGCTCGACGGCTGGCTCGATCGCGCAGCGACGACCTCGACGCGCGCCGACGTGTTTGACGTTTGGCCCGTCACCCCCCAACACGCGTGCGTGAGCACGCGCTGCCGCCGCGCTCACATCTGGCTCACTGCACTTGGCCGCTGAAGGGGCGCGCGAACATCCGAACACCGATGGGGCCCCCGCTGCTGAACGAGCGCACACGAACGTTCGCCCCTTGGGGGGGCACCCCTGGCGGAATGCAAAGCGGTCGCACCAGACCAATGACAGGGTCTCCCTCAGCCGAACTGGCGGCCTCAATCTGTCTACCTGTGCCGTCATAGAGAAAGAGATCGAGATCTCGAACGCCAGCACTGCCCACGGCGATGACACGGTAGCAGTAGCCGGGCTGAACCTGGCCCGGCACCATGATCCCGTCCGCCCCCTGACGGACGGTGACGCGAAACAGGTCGGATGCCGCACCATGACCTGAGGCGAATCGACGGGCTTGTTGCGCCATGCGGTTCGCCACATCTTCGTTGGGTCCACCTCCGACGATCATGGAGCCATTCGCCGCCGCCGTCGGTGCGGGCGCGGCGACGGCGGGCGCACCACACGTCGCCGCGTCGATGCACACGCAACGGCTCGTCTCACGCACCCACGCGTGCCCCGCCGCACAGCAGTGGTCGTCGCTGCGGTGCTAACCGGCGGGGCACGTCAGTTCGACGCGCGGCCGCACCGCTCGCGCCGGTGCAGGCGTCGGCACGCACCGACGCACACCCGCAACCACGCGCTCCACGAACAGCGGCGCCACGCACTCGCAGCGCGCGCCATCCGCCGCGGCCCGCCCCCTCCCCGCCGGGCCGCAACGCAACGGCACCTGCGCATCGGCCACCAACGCAACCACGCACACCGTCAGCGTCGCCACGCCCCCGAGCCACTGTCGTCTCATCGCGGCGCGACGCTAGCACCGCGCACGCCGCGCTCGGAACCACCTCTCGACGCGCGCCCCATCCATTGCGCCGCGACGCGCTGCCGTAGCACCCTACGCGCGATGAGCAGCACCACCGCCCGCGCGCTGGACCTCGAGTTTCCCAACCTGCGCCCCGAGGTCGTCGATGCGTACCGTAGCGCAGCGCCCGGTGTGGTCGTCGAGGTCATCGACGGCGAGCTCTTCACCATGCCTCGCCCCCGCGCCCGTCACGCACGCGCCGCGACGCGCCTCGCAGGTCGCCTCGCGCCCTTCGACGACCCCGGCGACGACGACCCCGGCGGCTGGGACCTTCTCATCGAGCCCGAACTCCACCTCGGCCCGAAGCCTGACATCCTCGACCCCGACCTCGCCGGGTGGCGTGCGGGGCGATTGCCCGCGTCGGTGTTCGACGACGACGCGCCCGCGGGCATCACCGTCGCCCCCGACTGGGTGTGCGAGGTGCTCTCGCCGTCGACCGAACGCGTCGACCGCGGGCTCAAGATGCGCGTGTTTCGCCGCGAGCGCGTCGGCCACGTGTGGCTCGTCGCACCGGCCTACCACACGCTGGAGGTCTACCGCATGGAGGGCGACCGCTACGTGC
>CAISKJ010001035.1 GCA_903885885.1 uncultured delta proteobacterium | reverse complement strand
CCACGGGGTCAGCCCTTGTCGATCTCGCGGGCGATCTTCTCGAGGGTGTCGCGGGCGCGGCCCTCGATCATGGTGTTGAGGAGCCGCAGGGCGCCCGGGTCGCGCGCGAGCACGGTGTCGATGTTGGCCTTGTCGAAGCGCACCACGCTGGTGTCGGTGAGGGCCGTGACCGTGGCCGTGCGGGGCATGCCCGTGAGCATGGCGACCTCGCCGAAGAAGGCGCCGCGCTGCAAGGTGGCGAGCACCATCGGAGCTCCGTTGGGGCCCACCGTGGTGACCTCAACGACGCCGCGGTCGATGAGGTAGAAATCGGTGCTGTGCTCGCCCTCGCGGAGCACCACGTAGTTGCCGGGGAAGAGCATCACCACCCCGCGCCCCACGAGCTCGCGCCGCCCCGCCTCGTCGAGCGAGCGGAACAGCAGCGACCCCGTCACCACCTCTTCGACGTTGTGCCAGAGGCTGTCGAGAATGTCGGCGCTGTCGCGGGGATTGCTTGCGTGCTCGACGCCAGGGCCTTGCGGCGTGACGTTTTCGGATCCTGCGGTCATTGCGATTGCCTCTGCGTTGCCCACCGTCGCGACGCAAAACGGCCGCGCGCGAGCGGGTTCTGGTACCCCACCGCACCGTCCGTTGTCACCTCCCCTTCGCACGATGGTGGCCGTCGCGGCCTTGAGTCTCCGCGACGGACGGCGGTAAGGTCGCGCCCGTGGCCGCTCCACCAACGTCGACGCAGCATTCGAGCCTCCCGCTGGCCTCGGTGATGACACCGGGCACGCGCCTGGGCCGCTACGAGATCATCGGCGAGCTCGGCACCGGCGGCATGGCCACCGTGTACGAGGGCCGCGCCCTCTCGGTGGGCGGCTTCGCGCGCCGCGTGGCCATCAAGTACCTGCACCCGCACCTGCTCCGCGACGAGCAGTTTGTGCAGATGTTCATGGACGAAGGGCGCCTCGCCGCGGGCATTCACCACCCCAACGTGGTGGCCGTGGTCGACCTCGTGGCCGAGGCCCAGTGCATGTACATGGTGTCGGAGTACGTCGAGGGCGACCAGCTCCTCGCGCTCTTCAAGTCGGCCCGCGACGCGAACACGCGCATCCCCGCCCCCATCGCCGTGCGCATCGCGCTCGACCTGCTGGCGGGCCTGCACGCGGCCCACGAGCTCGCCGCCGACGACGGCGCGCCCCTTCGCATCGTGCACCGCGACGTGTCTCCCCACAACGTGCTGGTGGGCGCCGACGGCATCACCCGCATCACCGACTTTGGCATCGCCAAGGCCGAGGAGCGCATCTCGACCACGCGCGACGGCATCGTGAAGGGCAAGCTGTCGTACATGGCGCCGGAGCAGCCCGACGACCTCCCCGTCGACCGCCGCGCCGACATCTTCTCCGCCGCCACGGTGCTGTGGGAGTGCCTCACGAGCAAGCGGCTCTTCCCCGGCCGCAGCGACCGCGAGGTGCTCGAGGGGCTGCTGCACAAGCCCATTCCCACGCTGCGCGCGGTGGTGCCCGAGCTCCCCCCCTCGCTCGACGAGGTGCTGGTGAAGGCCCTCGCGCGCGACCCCGACGCGCGCTACTTCACCGCCGCCGAGTTCGCCGAGGCGCTCGAGGTGGGGGCGCGGCCCGTCGGCAT